>DATIMU010000422.1:0-4857 GCA_035475015.1 Acetobacteraceae bacterium | reverse complement strand
GCCGGTCGAGAGCACGGCGTCGCCGACCCGGTTGGACGTGACGAACAGGATGCGCATGGCGCGCCGCACATAGCACGGCCTCCGCCGTCCGGGAATTTCACGGCCTCCGCCGTCCGGGAATTTGACGCCAATCGGCCGGTTGGGCAGCGTGCCGGCTCGAAGCGAGCGGGAGATTGCGATGGCGGATGGGCATACCTTGGTCGCGGTGGGCGAGGACTATCCCGAGCTGCGCGAATCGGTCCGGCGGATTTGCACGCAGTATCCCGGCAGCTATTGGCAGCAGCTTGAGGACGAGACCGCCTATCCGACGGCGTTCGTCGAGGAACTGACCAAGGCCGGCTTTCTCGCCAGCCTCATCCCGGAGGAGTACGGCGGCTCGGGGCTGCCCTTGCGCGCCGCCGCCGTGATCCTCGAGGAGATCAACGCCTCCGGCTGCAACGCCAGCCAGGGCCACGCGCAGATGTACATCATGGGCACGCTGCTGCGGCACGGCTCGGAGGCGCAGAAGCGGAAGTATCTCCCGGAAATTGCCGCGGGGCGGCTGCGGCTGCAGGCGTTCGGCGTGACCGAGCCGACCACCGGCTCCGACACCACGCAGCTCAAGACCCGCGCGGTGCGTGACGGCGAGCACTACGTTGTCAACGGCCAGAAGGTCTGGACGTCACGGGCGGAGCATTCCGATCTCATGCTCCTGCTGGCGCGCACCACGCCCAGCGATCAGGTCAGGCGTCGTACCGAGGGCCTTTCCGTGTTCCTCGTCGATCTGCGCGCGGCGCGCGGGCACGGGGTGGAAATCCGGCCGATCAAGGCGATGATTAACCACAACACCACGGAAGTATTCTTCGACAACCTGCGCATCCCGGCCGACAGTCTGATCGGCGAGGAGGGCAGGGGCTTCCGCTACATCCTGGATGGAATGAACGCCGAGCGCATCCTGGTGGCCTCGGAAGGCATCGGTGACGGCCGGTTCTTCGTCCGCCGCGCCACTGATTATGCCAACAGCCGCGTGGTGTTCGGCCGGCCGATCGGCCAGAACCAGGCGGTGCAGTTCCCGATTGCCCGCGCCTGGGCGGAGCTGGAGGCGGCCGACATGATCTGCCGCCGCGCCGCCGCACTGTTCGATGACGGAAAGGAGTGTGGTGCCGACGCCAACATCGCCAAGCTGCTCGCCTCCGAGGCGGCCTGGAAGGCGGCGGAGGCGGCGATGCAGACGCATGGCGGGTTCAGCTACGCCCGCGAATACGACATCGAGCGCAAGTGGCGCGAGGTCCGGCTGCTGCAGATCGCGCCGATCTCGACCAACCTCGTGCTCGCCTATGTCGGGCAGCACGTCCTCGGGATGCCGCGCTCGTACTGATCCGCGCCGCCCGCCGGCAGGCCGCACTCGATGATCCCCCCGGGCGTGAGCACGACGCAGTCCACCGGCGCCACAGTGCCTTCGCCATCGCGGGTCAGGTAGCCGACCACCTCCGCGCCGCGCACCAGCCCGGTGGCGATGGCGCCCAGCTCGCGCAGGCTGGAGACGGCGATCCGGTCATGCGCGCGGTCCCAGCGGGCGGTCATGCCGGGGCCGGTCCTCGCGCGGCTGTTGGTCGAGAGGTTGCCCCAGTGCTCGCTGGCGATGCCGTCGATCATTGCCTCCACGATGGGCCGGCCCGATCCTTGCGCGACCACGACTGTGCGATTCGATTTCCAGATCGCCTCGTAGTCGTCATCCAGACGCGACGCGAACTGCAGCCGATCCCCGGCCTCGCGCCATAGCCTGAGCGAGACGAGCACCGGCACGCCGGTCGTGGGGCAGCACAAGCCGACCGTCACATAGAGGTCGGAGGAGGACGGCCGCCCCGACCGCGCATCGGAGCTGCCGGCCGGGATGTGCTCAAGGATCTCCGGCGCTTCGGCGTATTGATGGGGCCCGCGCGGCACGGGACCGCCGAGCGCGCCCAGCACCGCCGCCGCCAGCGCCTCGGGGCGGCCGGCGCCCTCGGCGGAGCACACCGCGCGCTCGACCTCGAGGGCGAGCCGGGAGACCGGGGTGTCGAGAATGGCCAGCGGCCCGGCCGTCATCATCGTCGCCGGGGCGCCGGTCCGTAGTCGAAGGAGCTTCTGTTCCTGCCCGGTCGAACGAGCCGGGCCGTCGCGGAATATGTGCCGGTCGCTCGCCATCGCGATTCCGTAGCTGTTCGCGATGGCCAACTGGACAGTCATGGCGGTCCTGGCATCTCACATCACAGTCGCGTGAGCTGAATACAGGCGGACCGCCAGACGATCCAGCGAAAAATGCAGTCCGTGCCGGCCGGTTCAGCCGAGCGCCACCTCGACCGCTTCCGGCCCTTTGGGGCCCTGGCTGACGCGCAGCGAGACTGGCGTGCCTTCTGCCAGCTGCTGGATGCCGCAGCGCGTCAGGGTCGAGACATGGACGAAGACGTCCTTGGTGCCGTCGGACGGTGTGATGAAGCCGAAACCCTTGGTCGCGTTCCACCATTTCACGGTGCCCTGCACCTCGGTGGCGGGGCCGCTCGGGGTTGGCCGGGGGGCGCTCCGCGGACGGGGGGCAGACATGCCAGGGCCAGGGCCAGGGCCGGCTCGGCGCTGCGGTCCCGGTCCGGGCTGCACCTCGACGACCTCCGAGACCTGACGCCCGCGCGGGCCTTGGCCGACCCGCACGCGGACGGTGTCGCCCTCCGCGACGCTCAGCCCCGCGCGGGTCAGTGCCGAGGCGTGCAGGAAGCAGTCGGAGCCGTCCTCCAGGGTGACGAAGCCGAAGCCCTTGTCGGTGTTGAACCACTTCACGGTCGCCTGCGAGGGCAGCGCGACCGGATCGGGGAAGTCGAGCTCGGGTCGCGGCTGGCGGAAGCGCGAGCCGCGGTCTTGCTGGTTGTCACGGTCCTGGTTGTCGCGGGCCGGGTTGTCACGGGATTGGCCACGGAAGCGGCGGTCGGGATAGCTCATCTCGGGTCTCGTAAGGCCTATGGATTGCGGGCCAGGGCTCGGCGGTCGGGTCGGCTCGGACGACGAGGCACTGGGGTTGTTCAGGCGCCGGCCGGGCCGGACTGGCGGGGAATATAGCTGATCCGCCGGCGAATTTCTCCCCCTGCTTTCGCCACCATACCGATCCGGCTTACCGACGAGTAGGAGCCCCCGCGCTTGCGGTGTTCACGGTCTTCCCCCTGTGCTAGAGCATCCCCGCGACCGCCCCTGAAGTCGCCGCGCCTGATCGCGCGGGCGCTCCGCGGCGGCGCGACCACCCAGGGCGCCGCCCTCCACCTCGCAAGGCGGCCTCCCGAACCGGGACGAGACGAATTTGAGCGATACGCCTGACCAGACGCCGCCGGGCCCGCCGGAGGACATGCAGCCGGTGATGCTCGAGGAGGAGATGCGGCGCTCCTACCTCGACTACGCCATGTCGGTCATCGTCGCCCGGGCCCTGCCCGACGCGCGGGACGGGCTGAAGCCGGTGCACCGACGCATCCTGTACGCGATGCAGGAGGCCGGCTACACGCACGACAAGCCGTACCGCAAATCCGCGCGCGTGGTCGGCGACGTGATGGGCAAGTACCATCCGCACGGCGACGCCTCGATCTACGACGCGCTGGTGCGAATGGCGCAGCCCTTCTCGATGCGCGTGCCGCTGATCGACGGGCAGGGCAATTTCGGCTCGGTCGACGGCGATCCTCCGGCGCAGATGCGGTACACCGAGGTGCGGCTGGAGCGGGCCAGCACCATGCTGCTCGCCGACATCGACAAGGGCACCGTCGACTTTCAGCCGAACTACGACGAGAGCGAGAGCGAGCCGCGCGTGCTGCCGGCGAGTTTCCCGAATTTGCTGATCAACGGCGCCAACGGCATCGCGGTCGGCATGGCGACCAACATTCCGACGCACAACCCGACCGAGATCATCGACGCGGCGCTGCTGCTCGCCGGCAATCCCGACACCTCGCTCGATGAGCTCATGCGCATCGTGCCCGGACCGGATTTCCCAACCGGGGGACTGATTATCGGCCGCGCCGGCATTCGCTCGGCGTTCGAGACGGGACGCGGGTCGGTCGTGCTGCGCGCCCGCGCCGAGATCGAGGAGATCCGCCGCGACCGCCAAGCCATCATCGTCACCGAGCTGCCGTACCAGGTGAACAAGGCCAATCTGCTGGAGCGCATCGCCGAGCTGGTGCGCGCCAAGCAGGTGGAGGGCGTGTCGGACCTGCGCGACGAGAGCGACCGCTCCGGGATGCGCATGGTCGTCGAGCTGAAGCGCGACGCGACGCCCGAGGTGGTGCTGAACCAGCTGTTCCGCTTCACCCAGCTGCAGATCAGCTTCGGCGTGAACATGCTCGCCCTCGACGGCGGCCGGCCGCGCCTGATGGGGCTGAAGGACGCCCTGCAGACGTTCATCGCCTTCCGCGAGGAGGTCATCCTTCGCCGCAGCCGCCACGATCTCGGCAAGGCACGAGACCGCGCGCACCTGCTGGTCGGTCTCGCCATCGCGGTGGCCAATATCGACGAGGTCATCCGCCTGATCCGCGCCAGCCCCGATGCCGCCACCGCGCGCGCCGCGCTGATGGATCGGGATTGGCCGGCCGCCGACATTGGCGCGCTGCTCGCGCTGATCGACGAGCCCGGCAACATCATCACCGATGCGGGCACGGTGCGGCTGACCGAGGAGCAGGCGCGCGGCATCCTCGAATTGCGTCTGGCGCGGCTGACAGGGCTGGAGCGTGAGAAGATCCAGCAGGAGATGACCGAGGTCGGTGCGAAGATCCGCGACCTGCTGGACATTCTCGGCTCGCATGTCCGCCGCGTCGAGGTGATGCGGGAGGAACTTGCCGAGGCGCGCAAGGCGATCGGCTCGCCGCGCCTGAC
>DATIMU010000421.1:0-1627 GCA_035475015.1 Acetobacteraceae bacterium | reverse complement strand
GAAAACTCGCCGGCGGAGAGCGTCGTCGGGACGGTGACGCCGCGCACCGAGGGCGCCTTGGTCGGCGGCCGGTGGCCGCTGCCGTCGGGCGCGGTTTTCGCGGCGAACGCGCCGAGTTCTTCCACCGTGGTCACGCCGTTGCCGAGGCAGAGCTCGACCACCTTGGCGCCGTCCGTCACGCTGCCGCCGCCGACGGTGACAATGAGGTCGGCTTTCGCCTCGCGCGCGGCGTTGGCGGCGGCGACCACGTCGGCGCGCGGCGTATGGGCGCCCATCTTGGAACAGATGCCGGCCAGCCGGTTGCCGAGCGCGTCGCGCAGCTGGGTCAGCACGTCGGTCTCGCGCGACAGGGTGCCGCCGACCATGAGATAGACGGCGCTGGCACCCAGCCGCTCCACCTCGGCGGCGACCGCGGCGGCGAAGGGGCGGCCGTAGACGACCTGCTCCATCGCGGGAAACCGGTGTATGCCGTTGCGCATGATTTCTTCTCCTCCCGTGGCGCCGTGCTTGGTTCGAGCGTAGCCTGCCCCGAGAAATGACGCCAAACGCATGATCTTCCTGCTCTCGAAGCTCGCCGGCGTGCTGGTCCGCCCGAGCACCCTTCTGCTCCTATGCTGTGTGGTCGGCCTGGCGCTGTCATGGCGCGGGCGCAGCAGGCTTGGCCGCGCGTTGCTGCTGGTCGGCGTCGGCGGCTTCGTCGCGGTGCTGCTGCTGCCGCTCGACCAATGGGCGCTGCTGCCGCTGGAAGATCGGTTTCCGCAAGTCGCGCACCCGCCGGCGCATGTGGACGGGATCGTGGTGCTGGGCGGCGCGGTGGAACCCGACATCACCGCCGATCGCGGCATTCCCTCGCTCAACGGCGCGGCGGAGCGCATGACCGAGGCGGTGACGCTCGCCCGCCGCTACCCGGACGCGAAACTCGTGTTCACCGGCGGGCGCGGCGCGGTGACGCCGGGCCGCGAGACCGAGGCCGACGTGGCGCGGGCGCTGTTCATCGATCTCGGCGTGGCACCGGACCGGCTGGTGATGGAGAGCGCGTCGCGCACCACCTGGGAGAACGCGGCGTTCACCCGCGCGCTGGTGCATCCGAAGCCGGGCGAGACCTGGATTCTGGTCACGTCGGCGGATCACGTCGCGCGCGGCGTCGGCGCCTTTCGCGCGGCGGGATGGGACGTGATCGGCTGGCCGGTCGGCTACAAATCCGGCCATGACCTGATCCTGTGGCTGCCGACCTCGCTCGGTCAGCGTCTCGGCCAGCTCGACGAGGCGGTGCATGAATGGGCGGGGTTGGTCGCCTATTGGGCGATGGGGCGGAGTAGTGCGCTCTTTCCGGCGCCGTAATGCCGGCAATCGTGCCGCAATTTGGAACTGTCATGCATCGCCGAGCCGATACCGGACCCGACTCATGAGCTTGCGGCGGGGATTTTTTCGTGTGTGGGTGCTGATAACGGCTCTATGGGTCCTCTATGTCTTGGGTACTCGTGGCCCCACCATAGTGGGGGAAGTGCGGGTTGATGATTTGCTCGGTCTATCCTGGTTACCAATGTGGGCGACTCTTGCAACCCATGTGGAGCCATACGCAAATCCAGCTCTAGGGACGCATTCCAACCCACCTGGAACAACGTTG
>DATIMU010000420.1:0-4443 GCA_035475015.1 Acetobacteraceae bacterium | reverse complement strand
CCGCCCATCTCGAGCACGATCACCGACACGAGACCCTTCTCCGCATCGGTCCAGGCGCCGGTCATCGCCAGACCTTCCATCGACAGGAGGGTCGTGCCGAAGCCGGGCTCGTCCACGCGCACCGCGTGCATCTCGTAGTTCTGCAACCGATAGAACTGGCCGGGGCGGAAGGCGCGCGCGGCGGCAGGGGCGCGCAGCACCACCTCCACGATGGTCGGCGTGAGGCGGTTCACCGCGTGGACCGTCGCGGCCAGATCGTCGCGGCAGCGCGCGATCACGTCAGAACCGGCGATGTCGGTTGCCGGCAACGCGGCCAGCGCGCGCGTGACGACGGGAAAACCCTTCTTGGCGCTGCCCATCGCCTTGACGACGTTGCCGAAGAAGCTCGGGTGCAGATCGCCGAAGAAGCTGATGAAGCGGCCGTTTTGTGCGCGGTGCATCAGCACCTCGGCGCGTGCCGGCTTGGCCAATCCGCGCTCGGGCGTGACCTTGTTGCCGCTCTCGTCGACCGCCTGGAAATATCGCCCGTCAAGCTCGATGCGTCCATCCTCGCGCGCCAGCACCGTGTTGGGCTGCGTCCCCGCCGCGACGATGATGGCGCGCGCCGGCAGCACCGCTTCCGTGCCGTCCGCGCGCGACAGGCGCAATGCGCTGGCGTGGCCGAAGCGGTCGATCTCCACCGCCAGCGGCGCCAGCCCTTCCGCGAACCGCACGCCTTCTTCCAGCGCCTTCGCGACCTCCTCGTGATTGAGTGTGTACGAGGGCGCATCCGTCAGCTTTCGCCGGTAGGCGATGGTCGCGCCGCCCCAGCCGTCGAGCATCGGCGCGAAACGCGGTGCCCTGCCCTCGGCCGCTGCGGCGGCACGTTCGGCGCCGATCGCCTCGGCATGGAACAAAAACTCGGCGGCGATCTCCGCCTCCTCCTCGGTCCAGCCGGCGCGCACCGCGTGCTCGCCACGCTCGGCCGTCAGGACGCGGTAGCGCGCGGCAAATTTTTCCACCTGGCGTACGTAGTAGGCGAGGCTTTCCGTCGCGGTGTCGATCGCGGTCAGGCCGCCGCCGACCACCACGACCGGCAGCCGCATTTGCAGATTGGCAATGGAAGAAAGCTTCGCCGCGCCGGTGAGCTGCAGCGCCATCAGGAAGTCCGACGCCTGCCGCACGCCGCGCGCGAGCCCGTTGGGAATGTCGATCACCGTCGGCTTGCCGGCGCCCATGCAGAGCGCCACGTGGTCGAAGCCCATCGCCCAGGCGTCGTCCATCGTCACCGTGGCACCGCCGCCGAAGCGGATGCCGCCGAACATCGCGAACTGTTCCCCGCGCCGCTCCAGGAGCAGGCGAACCAGTTTCAGATAGTTCTTGTTCCAGCGGACCGTGATGCCGTACTCGGCGACGCCGCCGAAGCCCGCCATCACGCGGTCGTCGAGATTCTCGAACAGCACCTCGGCGTCGCGCACCGGTGCCGCGGGATCGAGGCCGAGCGGTTCGATCTTCAGCCCGTCGATCGCGACGACGGTGTGCCCGTCATTCATCAGATGATGCGCGAGCGTGAACCCGGCGGGGCCGAGTCCGACGATCAGCACTTTTCGCCCGCTCTCGGGGCGCGGCAGCGGACGGCGAATGTCGAGCGGGTTCCAGCGCGTCAGCAACGCATAAATCTCGAAGCCCCAGGGCAGCGCCAGCACCTCGCGCAGGATGCTGGTCTCGGCCTGCGGGATGTCGACCGGGTCCTGCTTCTGATAGATGCAGGCCTTCATGCAGTCGTTGCAGATGCGATGGCCGGTCGCCGCCATCATCGGATTGTCGACCGCGATGGTGGCGAACGCGCCGAGCACATGCCCCTGGGCGCGCAGCGTGTGCATCTCGCTGATCTTCTCGTCGAGCGGGCAGCCGGCGAGGGTGATGCCGAAGGGCGATTTCTGGAACGCGCCGGTCTTGCGATCCTTGAAGCCGGTACTGCAGGAATCCTTACCCTGCGTGTGGCACCAGATGCAGTAGTTCATCTGGTCGAGCGCCTGCTGCTCGTTCATGCCGGGATCGGTCAGCGCGAAGCCGTCGCGCGCGCGCCAGTCGTGCTCCGGCAGCCGCAGCATCGTCACGCCGTCGCGCTCGATCGTCTCAACCGCTACGAGGCGCTGGAAATCCAAGCGATGCGGCACGCGGAATAGCGTGTTGCCGGGACGCGCCGCCGCCCCCGCCTCGGTGAGCGTCGCCCAGGCGGCGTAGCGCATCGCGAGATCGAGCGCGTCGGCGTCCTTCGTCGCCTCCCATTCCGCCACGGCCTCGGCGAAGGCCCGCTCGGTGAGGGGGCGGCCGATGCGTGCCACGAACTCCGCGCCGAGGGCGGCGCCGTCGAAGTCCGCGGGATCGGGGTATTTCTTCACCGCCTGGCGCTGCACGAACAGCCGCTTGCAGGCGTGGATCGGGTCGAGCGCCAAGGTCTCGCGGGAGAGCGCGAGCGTCTCCGCCTCGATCCCGAACAGCGCCGTGACGAAGCCGTCGAGATGCGGCCCGAGTTCGACGATGAGTTCGCTCTCCTCCTTGCTCGGCAGCCCATCGGGTGCCGCGCGGGCCGCCAGCACGCGGGCGTGCAACGCGCCATCCTCGGCGGCGAGGCGATCCAGGAACGCGCGGTCAAGCCGGATCAGCCCTTCGCGGGTGCCAAGGTCGTCGAAACTGAAGCCGAGACCGAGGAGGGAGTCGGCCGGGTGAAGGTCCATCGCGATTGCGTCTCACGAAACAAGGTGGCCGGTTCCGGCGAACCAGCCGGCGGGGCCGGCCCGCGCCGCGTCCGGCACAGGAAACGGCCCAGATTGGCTATTCCGTGTATCGGGTCGGTGGGGGCGTGGGTCAAGCAGGGATAGCCCACGCGAAGGCGTGCCAGACATGCCAAATCTCACGATCTCTTGCAGTCTCAATCGGCAAGCCAGTATACAGCGTCTAAAATCCGCGTGCCTCTCGCAAGGCGCGGATATTCAGGGACGACGCCCGGGAGGAAATGATGGACTGGCCCACCAAACCGACGGCCACGCGCCGCGCCGTGCTGAGGGCGGGTGCCGCCGCCGGCGGCGGCCTGCTCGCCGCGGTCACGCTGCCCGCCGCCGCGCGCGCCGCGGACCAGCCACCGATCGGCACCTATCCCGCCGGGAGCGAGGGCGATTCGGTCTTCATCGGGATTTCGGTGCCGCGCACCGGCACCTACGCGATCCAGGGCGAGGACGAGCTCAAGGGCTATCTCCTGGCGATCGAGCACATCAACGCCGGCGACCCGCTGATCCGCGCGATCTCGCCCAAGACCAAGCAGGGCGTGCTCGGCAAGAAGATCACCTATGGAGTGGCCGATTCCGAGGCCAAGCCGAACACCGCGGTGGAGGCGCAGTCGCGCTTCATTTCGCAGAACAAGGCGGTGCTGATGACGGGCAGCACCTCGAGCGCGGTCGCGGTGGCGCTCAACAAGCTCGCCGAGCGCGAGAAGGTGCTCTACGTCGCCGGCATTTCGGGCTCCAACGACACCACCGGCAAGGATTGCGTGCGCTACGGCTTCCGCCAGTGCTTCTACGGCCAGACGGCCGCGGCCGCACTCGCGCCGAAGCTCGTGCAGGAGATGGGCAAGAACCGCAAGGCCGCCTATCTCACGCCCGACTACACGTACGGCCACACCGTGCAGAAGTCGATGGAGGAGTATCTCGCCAAATCCGGCTGGACCACCGTGACCAACCAGGTGGCGCCGCTCGGCGCGCGCGACTACAGCTCGTACCTGCTCAACGTCGCCAACTCGGGCGCCGAGGTTCTGCTCAACATCAACTGGGGCCACGACTGCGTGCTGTCGATCCAGCAGGCGAAGCAATTAGGCATCCTGGACAAGCAGAAGCTGGTCGTCCCCTATCAGGTGCCGTTCATCAGCAAGGAGGTCGGGCCGGAGGTCATGCAGGGCGTGCTGGCGGCGACCGATTTCTGGTGGACGCTCGAGGACAAATACCCGCTGGCGAAGATGTTCGTCGCCTCGTTCGAGAAGAAGTACGGCTACAAGCCGGAATGGGGCGCCAACAACGGCTACATGGAGTTCGCGCTGTGGGCCGATGCCGTGGAACGCGCCGGCACCTTCTATCCGCCCGCCGTCATCAAGAGCTACGAGGAAGGCAAGAAGACGCAGTCCACCGTGGGCGAGGTGTATTTCCGCGCCGCCGACCACCAGCTGGTGCGGCCGGTCGTCCTGGTGCGCGGCAAGAAGCCCTCCGACATGAAATCGGCCGAGGATTATTGGGACGTCATCGACATCGTGCCCGGCGAGGGCGTGATGCAGGCACCCGATGCCTTCGGCTGCAATCTCGGCCCGTACACCTGATACCAGACACTGCTTCGATGACTCTTCCGCCCCCACCGTCATGCTCGGCGAAGGCCGAGCATCCACGGCTTGCCTTCGTGACGCGACGCGAAAGTCGT
>DATIMU010000419.1:0-4127 GCA_035475015.1 Acetobacteraceae bacterium | reverse complement strand
GGAGGACGGAGGCCGTCATGTTCAAGGGATCGCTCGTCGCGACCATCACGCCGATGCGCGCCGACGGCTCGGTCGACGAGCGCGCCTATGCGGCGTTCATCGACTGGCAGATCAACGAGGGAACCCACGGGCTGGTCCCCGTCGGCACCACCGGTGAGTCTCCCACCCTCAGCCATGACGAGCACAAGCGCGTGGTGGAAATCGCCATCGAGGTGGCGCGCGGGCGCGTCCCGGTGATCGCCGGCGCCGGCTCGAACAGCACCGAGGAGGCGATCGACCTCGCGCGCCACGCCAAGCAGGCGGGCGCCGACGCGACTCTGGTGGTGACGCCGTACTATAACAAGCCGACGCAGGAGGGGCTGTTCCTGCACTTCACCGCCATTGCCGACGCGGTGGATCTGCCGCTCATCATCTACAATATTCCCCCGCGCAGCGTGGTCGACATGAGCGTCGAGACGATGGCGCGGCTCGCCAAGCACCCCAACATCGTCGGCGTGAAGGACGCGACGGCCAATCTCGCGCGCCCGATGCACACGCGGCGCGCCTGCGGCTCCGGCTTCGCCCAGCTCTCGGGCGAGGACCACACCGCGATCGCCTTCCTCGCCGCCGGTGGCGACGGCTGCATCAGCGTGACGGCCAACGTGGCGCCGCGCCTGTGCAGCGACATGCAGATCGCGTGGCAGGAGGGCCGGGTGAACGACGCGATCACCATCCAGGACCGGCTGTTGCCGCTGCATGACGCGCTGTTCGCCGAGACCAGCCCCGGCCCGGTGAAATACGCCGCCAGCCTGCTCGGCAAGACCCATGAGAAATGCCGTCTGCCGCTCGCCCCGCTCGGCGAGAAGACGCGCCAGGGCGTGCGCGCGGCGATGACCGAGGTGGGCTTGCTGAACTGACCCGCCGCGCGCACATGAGTGCGCTATGGCAGAGGTAAAGAAAGCGAAGAAGGGCCTGATCTCGCACGGCATCGCCGCGCAGAACCGCAAGGCGCGCTTCGACTACACGATCAAGCAGACGGTCGAGGCCGGGCTCGTGCTGAAGGGCCCGGAGGTAAAGTCGCTGCGCTACGGCCGCGCCACGTTGGGGGATGCTTGGGCGGGCGAGCGCGACGGAGAGCTGTGGCTGTTCAACGCCTATATCCCGGAATACCAGGGCGGGGTGCTGAGCCATTTCGAGCCGCGCGCGCCGCGCAAGCTGCTGCTCAAGCGCAAGCAGATCCGCGAGCTCGCCGGGGCGGTAGCGCGCGCCGGCATCTCGCTGGTGCCGCTGCAGATCCATTTCAACGATCGCGGCCGGGCCAAGGTGCTGCTGGGTCTCGGCGAGGGCCGGCAGAAGGCGGACAAACGCCACGCCATCGCCGCGCGCGACTGGCAGCGCGACAAGGCGCGGCTGATGCGGGCGAAGGGGTAGACCTAAAGTCGGAGCCGGGACCTTAGCTCGGCAAAGACGTCGTCGATCGAGCGGCCCGCGGTGTCGAGCACCAGCCGGGGCCGGTCCCATTCCTCGTACTCGCGCTGTTGGACCGCTTCCCAGGTCGGCAGGACCAGCCCCGCGACATCGACCGTCCGGGTCTCGACGCGGCGACGATGCTCGGCCAGATCGGAGCAGACCATCTCGATCTCGACGATGCGGGACTGGGCGTTGCTCGCCGCCTGGCGCCATGCATCGCGGGTCAGCGCCAGCGGGTTGACGGAGTCGGCGACGACCGTCTGACCGAGACGGAGGTTCGCCTCGGCAAGGGCGTAGCCGACGATGTAGCCAGCCCCACCGACCCCGCAGGCGAGGGCTCCGGAGGAGCGCAGCGCCTGCTCGATCGTGTCGATCCGCAGGTAGACCGCGCGGAATTCCCGGGCCACGAGGCGTGCGAGCGTCGTCTTGCCGGTTCCGGGCAGGCCTCCGAACACGATCAGCACGCACGCCTCCCTGGTTCAGCCCGAGCGGCCGGCTAGGAACTCCACGTCGAGCCGCCAGGTCGCTCCGCCGTCGCGCGAGGTCTCGCCGAGCCAGCGGAACGAGTTCGGCGTGATCTCGGTGAAGCTCCACCGGATCGGGTTGCCGGCGACGTCCTTGCCGTCCTGCACGATGTCGTCGCCCCGCCTGCGGCCGATCATCGTCGAGTAGGATTGCGACACCGGCTCGGTCCATTGGATGTGCCAAGCGTCGATCCCGGGATCGTAGGTCCGCAGCGTCGTGCCGTAGCGCGGCGCCACGATCCAGACATCCTGGACCGCGCGCCCCTCGAGCGCCCAGCCAAAATGCCACGCGCCCGAAATGCGCCGTTGCGAGCCGTCGTCGAGATAGCGGGTGACGTCGAGCTCCCAGGAGCCGACCAGCCACCCGTAGAGGTCCATCTTCCCCTCCCGATCGGCGGCCGGCCCGTCGGCGTGGAGGGCATCGAGGAAGCCGGATTGGGTCATTGGCGCTCTCCTCTCGTTTTTGGCGTGTCAGGTTTGCTGGCCGCAATAGGCCTCGATCCGGTATCCGTCGGGATCGATCGCGAAGGCGGCGTAGTAGTTGGGGCCGTAATCCGCGCGCAGGCCGGGCTTGCCGTTATCGGCGCCGCCCGCGCCGAGCGCTGCCTTGTGGAACGCATCGACGCTCTGCTGGCTCGGGGCGGTGAAGCAGAAATGCAGGCCGGACCCGGCATCGGCCGGCACCGGCCGTTCCACCGCGCTGATCCAGAGCGCCGGGGCATCCCGCCCGTAGCCGAGTGAGCCCTCGCCGGCGCTCAGGCATTCGTAGCCGAGGGGTTTCAGCGCCGCGTCGTAGAAGCGCCGGGTGGCGGCGATGTCGGCGACGCCGATGGAAACGTGGTCGAGCATGGTTCGATCCTTCCGCTGTTTGGCGGTTCCCTGGCCCCGGCCATATAACCGCCATGGCGGTTATAATCGAACCATGCGCGGCGATGGTTGTCAACCGTCATGAGGGTTAGTAGGTAGGAAGAATGGCAACACGATCCGCCGACATCGCCCGGGGCCTGGTCGCGTCCCCGCCGGAGGATCTGTGCCTAGGCTTCGTCAACACCCGCTCCTGGCGCGGCATGGCGGCGCCGAGCGAGGAACTGCACGCGCTCGACGACGTGCTGGCCTGGTCGGTCGCCACGGGCGGCGTGGACGCGGCCATCGCGGAGAATTTTCGCGCCAAATGGCGGGCCCGGCCGGCCGAGGCGGCGGACGCCTACGCGCGGGCGATCGCGTTGCGGGAAATGCTGTTCCGGCTGTTCGGCGCGGTCGCCATGCGGGAAGCGGCCGACCCCGCCGATCTCGACGCCCTCAACACCGCGCTCGGTTCGGCCGCCGCCCGATCCCGCATGGCCTGCCGTGACGGCGCGTTCGTCTGGGCGGTCGACGGGCTGCGGCTGGAGATGCCGTCGCTGCTCTCGCCGGTGCTGTGGTCGGCCGCCGATCTGCTGGCCGGGCCGCGGCGCGAGCGGGTGCGGCAATGCGACAATCCGCAATGCCGCTGGGTCTTCCTGGACGACAGCAAGAGCGGCAATCGCCGCTGGTGCTCGATGGCCTCGTGCGGCAACCGCGCGAAGGCCCATCGCCACTATCTCAAGCGGCGCGAGGCGGGGCGCTAGAGAATCAAGCCTGCGCGTCGAGGGCTGCGATCAGGCCCGCCATGTCGGGCGGGATGGGCGTCGTGAAGGACAATGGCTGGCCGGTCCTCGGATGCCTGAAACCGAGCTCGGCGGCGTGCAGCGCCTGACGTGGGAAATCGAGCAGCGCCCTGCGGGTCGGCTCGGGCAGGCGGCGCGCGACGGCCGGGATGCGCCGGAGATAAACCGGGTCGCCGACCAGCGGGTGGCCGCGATGCGCCAAATGGACGCGGATCTGGTGGGTGCGCCCGGTGGCGAGCCGACATTCCAGCAGGCTTGCCGAGACGCCCCAGGCGCGCAGGGTGCGGTAGCGGGTCAGCGCCGGCTTGCCGCCGCGCGCGACCATCGCCATGCGCTTGCGCTCGCGCGGGTCGCGTCCGATCGGCCCCTCGATCTCGCCGGCCGGTGGCGCGGGCAACCCCCAGCACAGTGCGAGATAGGCGCGGTCGAGGTCGCGCGCGGCGAAGGCGGCGCCGAGTGCTGCCAGCGCGGTCTCGGTCTTGGCCACGACCATCACGCCGGAGGTGTC
>DATIMU010000418.1:0-6715 GCA_035475015.1 Acetobacteraceae bacterium | reverse complement strand
TGGCGTCCGGGGATTGCTCGACGGTGATGGTGCTGGCCAGGGTGGCGAGCGCCCAGGCCCGGTAGCCGGGGTATTCGAGGGCCGCCCACTGGCCGCTGAAATTGGCCCCGAGGCCGGCCGCCGTGGTGGCCTGCTCGATCTCCGCCCAGGTCTGGAACAGCGGTCCGGCGCTGGTACCGACAATCATGTTGTAGGCGACGCCGTCATGCGGGTCGAAGCCGTTGCTGGCCTGCAGGAAGCGGCCGACCAGGTAGTTGCTCTCCCAATGCAGCACCTGCTTGGCCTGGGCGTTGCCCTGCTCGGCGGCCATCGCCACCACCTGGCCGAAATAATCCTGCTGCCACGGCGCCATGGAGCCGGCGGTGCCATAGGTGCCGGGCAGCCAGCCGGTGGCCTCGCCCTGGGCGGCGGTGGCGGAGGGGATGATGGTGGCGAGCAGGTTGGTGAAGTTGTTGTTCACCGCCTGGGTGAAGTAGGCCTTGAGCGGCGCGTTGTCGGGGTTGATGAACGCCGCCTCCGACAGCTCGCGCAGATCCCACGCCTGCACGCGCACCTGTGACATACCGTTGACCACGAGATCCTGGCCGTTCTGCCGGTACGAGGGAGCGGTGATGAGGATATCGTAGCTCGCCTGGGCGTTGAGCTGGTCGAGATAGTAGCGATTGCCGTTGAGCATGTAGGCGACGTAGGAGAGGTCCGGCTGGTGGCCGGGATCGATCGCCCAGCCGCTGCCCGGATTGTCCTTCGAATTGAATTGCGGGATCTGCTGGGTGAGCCCGGTGGCGCCGCCGGTGCTGGTGCCGCGCGAATCGACCCACAGGGTCGGCCGCTGGGTGGTGGCGAGATAGGTGCCGGTGGTCGGGTCGTAGAGATGCCAGGGAATGCTGCCGGCGGCATCGGCCTGGGCCAGCGCGTAGGCCTGCGCCTGGGCGTTCTGGGTCATCAGCCAGATCACGTTGGCCTGCGTCGTCGGGCCGATGTCGGTCCGGCCGCCGGTGGTCGGCATGTATTGCGTGATGCCGGCGTTGCCCAGGATGCCGAAGCTCGGCGTACCGAGGACCGTGGTGCTGTTGCCGACCAGTGCGCCGGCCTCGGCAGTGATGAGCGAGGTCTTGACCCCGGTGGAGGGATCGTAGTTCTCGATGAAGCCGGCCGCGGCCATCGCCGCGGTGTCGTGCTGCACATTCACTCCGGGCGTGCCGTTGCTGTAGATCAGCTTGTGCCAGGTCTGGTACTGGAACTGGTCGATGTTGCTCTGGGCGAACACCGTGGCGCCGTTCTGGCTGATGGTGGCGTCATACTTCACCCGCCCGCCATTCGCGGTCATGGCGACGTCGTTGTTGAACTGCACGTCGGTCGAGAAGGTGCCGTCGGCATAGGCGGTGATGTCGAAGGTGACGTGCAGCGAGCCCGCCACCGGGACGTCAATACGCACCTGACCGGCCTGCGGCCCGGACAGCCAGCTTGACGCGGTGCCGTTGCGCAGCGCCGCGGCGAGCGCCTGGGCGGCGTCGATATGGAACGGCGTGCTGCTGCCGTCGGCGTTGTGCAGGCTGAGGTCGACGACGAAATTGTAGCCACCGGCCTGCGCCAGCGCGCCGATATCAACCGCCGGCGCCTGGGCGGCCCCGACTGCCGCCAGCTGCAGCATCACCCCGGCCGTGGCGCCGGCGGCGAGATCGGGCTGCTGCATGGTCAGCACCGCCATGCGCACCGAGCCGTCCGGGTTGGTCGCCTTGACGTCCATCTGCACCGCGACGGTGACGCCGTTGATCGTCGCCTGCAGCAGCCGCCCCGCCGGCACCTGGCCCGGCGCGAATTCCTGCCCGAAGGTGATCTCCCGCGCCGCCAGCGCCGTCGCCCCCGGGTTCTGCAGATTGAGCCCCACCACGTCCGACGGCCCGGACGCCAGCGGCACCACGGCGGCATAGGTGTACACGCCGCTGGCGGAACCGGAGGACGTGCCGCCGCTGGACTGCCCGGGCGGCGGCACGGGCTTGTCGGGTGCCACCGCGTCGACCGTCACGGTCGCCTGGCTGACCACGCCGTTCTCGACCGCCTGGATGGTGTAGGTGCCGATCCCCGGCGCAAACTGGTTGACCGAGAAGGTGTCCGCGGTCCCCCGCGCGACGGTGCTGATCCCGGTGCCGGTGCCCGCACCGATCGGCTTGCCGGTGAGCGCCTCGTAGATCAGGACGGACCCACTGTTCACGAAATTGCCGGTGATGTGGATCGTGTGCGACGCCGCATCGAAGGTCGCCGACAGGTGCAGGTCGTTGGACGTCGGCGGCGGCGAGACCGGCGGCGGGGTCACGGTGATCGGCGCCGCGGCGACCGTGACGGTCGTATGACTGACCACGCCGTTTTCGACCGCCTGGATGGTGTAGGTGCCGTCCGCCCCGGCCGACAGGTTCGACACGAAGGACGTCCCGGTGCCCCGCGCGATGGTGGTGACCCCGGTGCCGGTGCCCGCGCCGATCGGCTTGCCCGCGAGCGCCTCGTAGATCAGGACCGAGCCGCTGTTCACGAAGTCGCCCGTCAGATGGATCTGGCGCGTCGTCGCGTCGTAGGTCGCCGACAGGTGCAGGTCCGGCGGCGGCGGCAGCGCGGGAGGCGGCCCGACCGTCACGGTGGCCAGCCCGATCACGCCGCTCTCGATCGCCTCGATCGTGTAGGTGCCGTTCGCCCAGCCGCCGACCTTCGACAGGAAGGACGAGCCGGTGCCCCGCACGGCGGTGGTAAACCCGGTGCCGGTGCCCGGCCCGACCGCCTTGCCGGCGAGCGCCCCATAGATCAGCACCGAGCCGCTATTGGCGAAATCGCCGGTGATCTCGATCTGGTGCGTCGTCGCGTTGTAAGTCGCGGACAGATGCAGGTCCGACGCCGGCATCCCGAAATTCGCCGCGACGAAGTCGCCGATGACGTGGTTCCCGAAGGTCAGCGTCTCGCCGCCGCCGAGTGCCAGGACAACATCGCCGCCGCTCTGGGTCATCGCGCCCTGCACGCCCGCGAAGGTCGCGAACCCGTAGCCCAGGAGGGAGACCACGTCGGCGTTGGCGCCCGCCTGGAAATTGACGATGCGGTCGGAGCCGTTGCCCTTCTCGACGATGAAGGTGTCCCGCCCGGCGCCCCCCATCAGGGTGTCGTTCCCCGCGCCGCCATTGATCGTGTCGCCCAGGCCGTTGGCGCGGACGATGTTGTTCATCGCGTTGCCGGTGAGGGTCATCGGCGTGTTCGCGAGCCCGACGAGATTGGTGACGTTCGCCTGCAGGACGTAGTTGGCGAGACCGTCCACGAGGACGGTGGCGTTGCCCTGCCCCGCCGCCTCGATGACGAAGTCGCCGAGATTGTGGACGTAGAAGACATCGTCGCCGCCGTTGCCGACCATCGCGACCGAACCAGGCCCGGTGCCGGGGTCGAACACGTCGCCGCCCGTTGTGCCCGCCATCCAGCCCGCAACGGAGCTTGTCATCGTCGCGACCGGCTTGACGTAGGTCGGGGCCAGCAGCACGCTGGCGGAACTCCTGGAGGGCGACGAGGTGATCTGAGACATGTTCATATCCTCTGAGACATGTCTCATTTTTGGTTTGTAGGACTTAAAGATCCCTGAACGCCGACGAGGCTCCGATCACAATTCTGGGGCGCGGGACGCACGCGAAGGCGAGGCCCCGCGCGGCGCCTCGCCTTCCGGCCGACTCAGTCGTTCTTCAGATTGTCAAGTCGGGCCCTTGCGGGCCGCGACCGAGCGGCGCCGCGCTACTCCCACTCGCCCGCGACGGCGCCCGCCATCGTGCCGCCATCCACCACGATGGTCTGGCCGGTGATGAAATTGCCGGCGGGGGCCGCCAGCATGACCGCGGCGCCAGCGATCTCGTCGGGCTCGCCGATGCGCTGCAGCGGCGTGGTGCGGGTGCGCTTGCGGTAGTTCTCCGGGTCCTCCCACAGCGCGCGGGCGAAATCGGTCCGCACCAGGCCGGGGGCGATGCAGTTGGCGCGGATGTTCTTCGGCCCCCACTCCACCGCGAGATTGCGGGCTAGCTGCATATCGGCGGCCTTGGACAACCCGTAGGTGCCGAGGGTGGCCGAGCCGAGCAGGCCGCCGATCGAGGAGATGATGGTGATCGAGCCGCCGCCGCGCGCGGCCATCTGCGGCGCCACCATGTTGGCGAGCCACAGATTGCTCCGCACGTTGGTGCCCATGATGCGATCGAACGCCTCGTCGGAAATCCCCGAGGACGGTCCGAAATACGGGTTGACCGCCGCGTTGCAGACCAGGATGTCGATGCCGCCCCACTGCGCGACCGTCTGGTGCGCCAGCGCCTGCAGTTCCTCCTTGCGCCCGACATGGCAGGGAATGACGAGGGCCTCGCCGCCCTTGTCCGTGATGACCTTCGCCACCGCCTCGCAGGCATCGCGCTTGCGGCTGGAGATCACCACCTTGGCGCCGTGCTCGGCCATGCGCTCGGCGATGGCGCGGCCGATGCCCTTGCTGGAGCCGGTCACGACGGCGACTTTCCCGGTGAGATCGAACAGCGACGCCATGCGTCCCTCCCCTGTCGCCCCGGCGGCTTGCCGGTGCTTATACCGGTGAGTATGCTCGCGAACTTAGCTTCGTCAAACCAGTAATCCCGCCGCACAACGCCGCGCGAATGCGCGTACAGGAAACGCCAGGACACCGATGAAAGCCGCCCCTCAGCGATCCGTCTATCGTCACGCCCAGATGTCGCGCGTGCTGGCCCCCGCCAGCATCGCCGTGATCGGCGCCTCGACCCGCGCCGGCGCGTTCGGCGAGCGTGCCCTGCAGAATCTTAAGGATTTCGACGGGCGCGTCTATCCGGTGAACCCGCGCTACGAGCAAGTCGGCGATCTCAAGTGCTACCCGAGCGTCGCGGCACTGCCGGAGGCGCCGGATTGCGCGGTCATCTGCGCGGCGCGCGAGGCGGTCGAGGAGATCGTCGTGCAATGCGCCGCGGCCGGCGTCGGCGGCTGCATCATCTTCGCCTCGGGCTATTCCGAGGTCGGCCTGCCCGAGCGCGTCGCGCAGCAGGAGCGCCTCAGCGCGATCTCCCGCGAGAGCGGGATGCGAATCGTCGGGCCGAACTGCATCGGCACGGTTAACACGGTGCGCGACTGCATCATCACCTTCATGACCTTGACGCCGCCCCCGAAGATCGGCCAGCGCAACATCGGCCTTATCAGCCAGTCCGGCGCGCTCGGCTTCTCGCTCGCGCAGGCCTCGGCGCGCGGCGTGTCGTTCAGCCACGCCTTCACCTCGGGCAATTCCTGCGACATCGACATGTCGGATTTCGTCTCCTACCTGGCGGACGACCCGGCCTGCGGCACGATCGCCTGCGTGTTCGAGGGCAGCTCCAACCCCGAGCGGCTGCTCGAGGCCGCCGACCTCGCCTGGCAGGCCAACAAGCCGCTCATCGTGTTCAAGATCGCCAAGGGCGAGCAGGGTGCCGCGGCGGCGATGTCGCACACCGGCTCGCTCGCCGGCACGCACGCGACGTATCAGTCGGCGCTGAAGCGCACCGGCGCGATCATGGTGGAAAACTACGAGGATCTGATCGACACCGCCGCGTTCTTCGCCAAGGCCGGCGCGCCGAGCGGCCCGGGGGTCGCGGTGCTGGCGAGTTCCGGCGGGGCGGCGATCATGGCGGCGGATTGCGCCGAGGAGCACGGGGTGCCGCTGCCGCAGCCGCCGGCGGAACTGAAGTCGCTGCTCGAATCGCATATTCCCGACTTTGGCGTCGCCAGCAATCCGGTGGACGTGACCGCGCAGGTCATCAACCAGCCGGAATCGCTCAATGCCTGCGCGATCGCCCTGCTTGAGCACGATCCCTATTCCGCCCTGGTCGTGCCGGCCGCCTACTGCACCCCGATGAGCATTCCGCGCTACGCGGTGTTCAACGAGCTCGCGGGCAAGGCGGGAAAGCTGATCTGCCAGGTTTGGGTGAACGAGTATCTCGCCGGCCCCGGTGTCGCCGAGATCGAGCAGGCGGACAATCTCGCCTTCTTCCGCTCGATGGATAATTGCTTTTCTACCATTGCCGCTTGGCAATGGCGTGAGGGGCTGCGCCGCAACCCGCGCAAGCCGGCCGAGCGTCTGGTCGGCGAGGCGGAGGCGCGCCAGGCGGGCGAGCTGATCGGCAAGGCGACGACCCGCGCGCTCACCGAACGCGAGGCCAAGGAGGTGCTGGCGCTGTACGGCGTCCCCGTGGTCGGCGAGAAATTGGTCAACAGCGCCGACCAGGCCGCCGCCGCCGCCGAGGCGCTCGGGATGCCCGTCGTGCTCAAGGCGGAGAGCCCCGACCTGCCGCACAAGACCGAGGCGGGCGTCATCCGCCTCAACCTCAAAAGCGCCGCCGAGGTGCGCGACGCCTACACGCTCATCATGCGGCGCGCCAACGCCGTCACGCCGAAGCCGCGCGTCAACGGGGTGCTGGTGCAGCCGATGGTGCCGCAGGGCGCCGAGATGGTGGTCGGCGGGCGGGTCGATCCGTTGTTCGGCCCGCTTGTCGTGGTCGGGCTTGGCGGCATCCTGGTCGAGCTGATGAAGGACACCGTGCTCGCATTGGCCCCCGTCGGGCATGACGAGGCGCTCGGGATGCTGCGCTCGCTCAAGGGCGTGAAGCTACTTGAGGGCTTCCGCAATCTGCCCTCCGTGGACATGGACCGCCTCGCCGACGTGATCTGCCGCGTGTCGCAATTC
>DATIMU010000417.1:0-4154 GCA_035475015.1 Acetobacteraceae bacterium | reverse complement strand
AAGGTCGAGCATCCCTCCGACCCCGACCAGAGCCGTGATTCCGGCACCGACCGCGCGCTCAACCACGCCGGCATGGGCACCGGCTTTCTCACCCAGGCATCGAACAAGCGCTCCATCACGCTCGATCTCAAGACCGAGCCGGGGCGCGAGGTGTTGATCCGATTGGTGAAGACAGCCGACGTCCTGGTGGAGAATTACCGGCCCGGCGCGTTCGAGGCGCTGGGGCTGGGATACGAGGCGCTATCGACCATCAATCCGAGGCTGATCTACGCCTCGTTCTCCGCCTTCGGCCAGGACGGGCCGCGCGGTGGGCAGACCGCGTACGACCACGTCATCCAGGCGACCTCCGGCATCATGGCGATGACCGGCACGCCGGACGTGCATCCGGTGATGTTCGGCTCGCCGGCGATCGACTACGCCACCGGCACGATGGGCGCCTTCGCGCTGTCGGCCGCGTTGTTCCAGCGCGAGCGCACCGGACGCGGCCAGCGCGTCGACATGGCGATGCTCGACGTCGCGATGATCCTGATGAGCTCGCACCTGACTGGTTTCCTGCGCAACGGGGTGCACCCGAAGCCGCACGGCAACCGCCACAACTACGCGACGAGCGGCGCCTACCCGACCAAGGACGGGCTGCTCATGCTGGGGGCGAGCAATCTGCGCCAGCAGAAGCGCGTCTGGACAGTGCTGGAGCATCCCGAGCTCATCAAGCGCACCAACGAGGAGCGCGAGGCAGACCGCCCGCGCGAGGCCGCGATCCTCTCCGAGATCCTGCTCACCAAGACCGCCGACGAGTGGGAGAGTTTCTTCCAGTCGCGCCACATCCCCGCGGCACGGGTGCGCCAGATGCAAGAGGCGCTGGACGATCCACAGCTCAAGGCGCGCCGCATCGTGCATCGCCACGAGCGCGCGCCGGGCATCGACGGCGCGTTCAGCGTGCCCCTCGCCGCCTTCAAGTTCGCCCACGGGGGTGCGAGCATCGAAAGCCCGCCGCCGCGGTTGGGCGAGCATACCGGAGCGATTCTGGGTGAGCTTGGCTACTCCGCATCGGAGATCGCCGGGCTGCGCGGGGCGAAAGCGATCTAATCCAACACGCGCGGCGCGCCCGCCGCGAAGCGCGTGAGGATCTCGTCCGGCGCGATGTCACGGGTGATGAACACCAGCCGGCTGCGGTGGTCGGCGTCCGGCCACTCGGGAAACCATTCGGGCGGATAGAGCGTGTGCTGCACCGCGTGGATCGCCGCCGGTCGCGACGGCACATCCGCGAAGCCGACAATGCCCTTGACGCGCAGCAGATCCTCCCCCCGCTCGCGCGCCAGGCCGCCGAGCGCGCGGGCGAAATCGAGCCGGGTCATCGCCTGGCGCAACTCGATCGCCACGGTCGAGATCCCGTGCGAATGGACCGCCGCCGACCAGAGCCGACGCGCCGGCCGCCGGGGTTCCGATCCGGCCTCGCGAAACAAGGCGCCGGCCGGCTCGGCGAGTTCCGCCGCCAGCACAATCTCGGCCGACGGGTTGAGCGCCGCCAGACCGGCCAGCAGCGCCTCCGGGGCAGGTGCCAGGTCTGTCTTGCTGATGAGCAGCCGATCGGCGACCACCGCCTGTGCGGTCGCCTCGGCGTAGCGCTCCAGCGTCGAGGCGCCGGCCAGCGCATCGACCACTGTCAGCACCGTGTCGAAGCGCAGCGCCCGCTCGAGATACGGGTCGGCGGCCAGCGTGTAGAGGATCGGCGCCGGCTCGGCGAGCCCGCTGGTCTCCACCACCACGCGCCGGAACGGCGGCAATGCGGCCTCCGCGCGGCGCGTTAGCAGCCCATGCAGCGTGCGGACCAGATCCTGACGCACAGCGCAGCACAGGCAGCCATTGGGCAATTGGACCACATCGTCCGGGCTCGCCGCGACCAGCAGGTGATCGAGCCCGACCTCGCCGAACTCATTGATGACCACGGCGGTGTCGCCCATCGCGGCACTGGCGAGGACGCGGCGCAGGAAGGTCGTCTTGCCGCTGCCGAGAAATCCCGTCAGCACCGCGATCGGCAGTGGCGCCTCGTTCATGGCGGCGTCACCCACCCCGGCGGCGCGCCGCCGGGCGTGTCCGGCAAAATCACGCGAGGCGGCCCGGCGGCGTCAGGAGTGCAGTTGAGCCGCCATCTCGGGCCGGGTGGCCAGGTGCTCGCCGGTCGGCGCGGCGCCCTGCACCACCTTCAGACAGCGCGCATAGAGTGCGAGGATTTCCTCCTCGGTGCAGGCCCCCTGCCCGCGCAGCAGGGTGCTCCCGGTGGGAAATGGATGGTCGTTGTTGGCACGGCCGGCGGCGAACAGGACGCATTGCATGAGCCCGAACGCGACGGCTTCCCGGCTGTCGCCTTGAACCTGGCAGGACATGGCGTTTCCTCCATCCAAGATTGCCTTCTTGGTGTACCGAATCTCGGTCAGGAAATGCCCACCCGCAACTCACGATTGAGTGCTGCCGCCGCGATTCATGGTGGAGGAATGGGAAGAATTGGCGCGCCCGAAGAGATTCGAACTCCTAACCCCCAGATCCGTAGTCTGGTGCTCTATCCAATTGAGCTACGGGCGCAGCCAAGGCCGGCGGTGTAGCGGATGCCTCGCCCCCGGGCAAGCCCGCCCGCCGCGATTACGCCGCCAGCTTGTCGAGTTCGCGCAGGATCGACTCGCCCATGACGCCGGTGCCGACCCGCGCGGTGCCGGTCGCCATGATGTCGGCCGTGCGCAATCCGCTCGCCAGCACGTTGGTGCAGGCCCGCTCGATCAGCGTCGCGTCCTCGGTCATGCCGAAGGAGTAGCGCAGCAGCATCGCGAAGCTGAGGATCTGTGCCAGCGGGTTGGCCAGCCCCTTGCCCGCGATGTCCGGCGCGCTGCCGTGGATCGGCTCGTAGAGCGCGTGCCGCCGCCCCGTGGCGTCCGGCGCGCCCAGCGTGGCCGACGGCAGCATCCCCAGGCTGCCGGTCAGCATCGAGGCGAGGTCGGAGAGCAGGTCGCCGAAGATGTTGCTGGTGACGATCACGTCGAACTGCCGCGGATTGCGCACCAGCTGCATGGCGCAGTTATCCGCGTACATGTGCGACAGCTCGACGTCGGCAAACTCACGCTGGTGCAGCGCCGTCACCACCTGGCGCCAGAACAGCCCGCTCTGCATCACGTTGGCCTTCTCGACGCTGGTCAGCCGGTTCTGCCGCTGCCGTGCCAGCTCGAACGCGACGCGCGCCACGCGCTCGATCTCGCTCGTCGTGTAGGTCTCGGTGTCGAACCCGCGCTGCTGCCCGTCGGGCAGCGTCTCCACCCCGCGCGGCTCGCCGAAATAGATGCCGCCGGTGCTCTCCCGCACGATCATCAGGTCGAGCCCGCGCACCACGTCCGGCTTCAGGGTGCTGGCCTCCACCAGCGGGTCGAGCACCGTCGCTGGCCGCAGATTGGCGAACAGGTCGAGCTGCTTGCGCAGGCTCAGGATGGCGATCTCCGGCCGCATGTCGAAGCCGAGCGTGTCCCATTTCGGGCCGCCGACCGAGCCGAACAGAATCGCGTCCGCCTGCTTGGCGTTCTCCAGCGTCTCCTCGGTGATCGGCACGCCGCGTGCCTCGATCGCCGCACCGCCGACCAGATCCTCGGAGACGTCGAACGTCACCATCCGTCGCCGGTCCATCCAGTCGATGATGCGGCGCACCTCCCACATCACCTCGGGCCCGATTCCGTCGCCGGGCAGAACCAGCAGCTTCTTGTTCGCGGCCATACTCTACCCCCGATGCCGGCTCAGCCGGCGGTGATGCCCGGCAGCCAGGCCTGGTCGCGGCCGCGCGCCTGTTCGTAGGCGTCGATCCGCGGCGCGTGCTGCATCGTCTGGCCGATGTCGTCGAGCCCGTTCAGCAGCAGGTGCTTGCGGAACGGGTCGATCTGGAACGGTATCTCCTCGCCGCTCGGCCGGACCACCACCTGGCGCGCGAGGTCCACCGTGAGGCGAGCATTGCCGCCCATCTTGGCGTCTTCCATCAACTGGTCGCACACAGCGCGCGGCAGGCGAACGGGAAGAATGCCGTTCTTGAAGCAGTTGTTGTGGAAGATGTCGGCGAAATCCGGCGCGATCACGCAGCGTATGCCGAAATCGAGCAGCGCCCAGGGCGCGTGCTCGCGCGACGA
>DATIMU010000416.1:0-2369 GCA_035475015.1 Acetobacteraceae bacterium | reverse complement strand
CCTCGGCGCCCGAGACGCCACCGCTCACCGGCGCCTCCAGCATCGGGATGCCTTTTTCCGCCAAGCCCGCGTGGACGCGCCGCGCCATCGTCGGCGAGTTGGTGCTGAGGTCGATGTAGACGGTCCCCGGCCGCGCGTTCGCCGCGATACCGCTGGCGCCGAGCGCCACCTCCTCGACATGGCGCGGCATCGGCAGCGAGGTGACAACCACGTCGCAGCGTGAGGCCACGTCGGCGACGCTGGCGCCCGGCGTCGCGCCGAGATCGGTGCAGACCCGCACGGCGGCGGGGTCGAGGTCGAACACGACGACCTCGTGGTTGGTGTTCTTGATGATGTTGCGGCACATCGGGCCGCCCATGTTGCCGACGCCGATGAACCCGACCTTCATGCCCGCATTCCCCCAATTCAGTATGCTGCCGATCCTTCTCCCTCTCCCGCGCTTGCGGGAGAGGGCCGGGGTGAGGGCTTTCTGCTTTCCCGCTCGCGCGACCCCCTCACCCCAACCCTCTCCCCCAGGGGAATAGGGAGCCTTATCCTGGCTCTATCACGATCTTCGCCTGGTCGCCCGGCGTGGCGAGGGCGGCGAAGGCGTCGGCCACCTCGGACAAGCCGATCTGGCGGGTGACGATCGGGGCGGCGTTGATGCGGCCCTCGGCGATGTTGTGCAGCGTGCGGGCGAACTCCTCCGCCGAGTAGCCGAGCACGAAACGGAAATCGAGCTCCTTGGCGATCGCCGCCGACGGCTCGAACCGATCGGTCTGCATACACACGCCGGCCACCACGATCTGGCTGCCGGACGGCGTGGCCTCCATGATCGACTGCAGCACGCCGGGCACGCCGACGCACTCGAAGACCACGGAGCGGCCCGGCTTGCCGCCCTCGGTCAAGGAGCGCGCCCGGTCGGCGCGGGTCATCGGCACGCCGTACTCGGCCCAGCTCGCGTGCGGCGATTGTTGCGCGGGATCGACCACCTTGTCGGCGCCCAGCTTTTCGGCGAGCGCGCGGCGGCCGGGGGCGAAGTCGGCCGCGATCACCGGGCCGAAGCCGCGTGCCTTGAGGGCTGCGATCACCGCGAGCCCGACCGGCCCGCAGCCGATCACCAGCGCCGCCGCCGCACCGTCGAGCGTGGCGCTGGCCGCCGCGTGCTCGCCGACCGCGAAGGGCTCGGTCAGGGCGGCATGAACGGCGGAGAGGCCGTTCGGCACTTCCAGCAACAGCGCCTCGCTGAGCAGCATCCGCTCGGCGTAGCCGCCCGGAAAATCATTGGAGTAGCCGATCACATGCGCGCCCGTGCGGTCCATCAGCCGCGGCACCGAGGTAACCAGGGTGCCCGGCTTCAGCCGGCGCTTGGTTTGCGGACCAAAATCAAGGATTTCGCCGCAGAACTCGTGGCCGAACACCACGTCGCCATCGACGCGCATCGGGTGCTCGACCCCAGCCTGCTCGTAGACCCGCGTGATCGCCTCGGGGAACTGGAGCGCGTGCAGGTCGGAGCCGCAGATGCCGCAGGCGCAGGTGCGCACCAGCACCTGACCTGGACCGGGCGTGAGATCGGCGATCTCGTCGCAAACGATCCGAGTACCGCGCCTGATGGCTGCCCGCATGGAATTGTCCTCCCCGTAGCCGCCATAACAGACCGAGGCCGGCTTCGGGGCAAGCCGGGCGGGGATATCACCTGTCGGTTTTACATCCGACCACTGCCCCCGCCGCCGCCCTGATCGTTCCGGCCGCCCTGACCGCCAGTGGCCAGATCGTTCGCCGTGCCAGGCGCGCCGCCCATGTTGGTGCTGCCCGCCGTGCTGACCCCGTGGATTTGCGCGCAGGCGGATAGCGCGCCGGCGATCAGCAGCGCGGCAAGGCAAAAGGCAAGCTTGTGCATGGCGGACCTCGTTCGGACATGTCCGCACCGATTGGGCCCGGACAGCGCCGACCGTAACGGCCAACGGCCCGGTTGTCGCGTCCGGGAAGCACCTCTAGGTTCCGCCTCCCCGTCACAGATGAGGCATCGTGGCCAGCACGTCCCTATCCAAGGATCGGCGCCTGAGAGCGGCCCATCGGCTGGCCGAGCATCTCGCCTCGGTGCTGCGGGCCGACTTTGCCTTGCGGCTCTGGGACGGCACCACGGTGCCGCTGGGTCCGGGGGCGCGCACCGATCTCGCGCTCGCGATCCGCTCACCTGTCGCCATCACGCGGCTGCTGCGGCGGCCGCGCCTGACCACGGTGGTCGAGCTGGCGGCGGAGGGCGCGCTCGACATCGAGGGCGGCACGCTGCTCGACCTCGCCGCCCGGCGCGGCGGCGCGACCCGCGGCCTGGCGCGGCGGCTCGACAAGCGGCGGCTGCTCTGGAACTTGCTCCCGTTCCTGCTGGC
>DATIMU010000415.1:0-10219 GCA_035475015.1 Acetobacteraceae bacterium | reverse complement strand
CGGGTGATCGGCGATCGCGACCGCTTCGACCCCGACATCAGGAAGCAATTGCTTGCCGCCGAGCGGTCGACCGCCACCAACACCCGGCTCAACCTGACCATCGCGCTTTCCTATGGCGGGCGCGACGAGATCCTCGCCGCCGCCCGCGCGCTGGCCGCCGCCGCGCGGGATGGGCACATCGACCCCGCCGTCCTGGGCGAGACCGACTTCGCCCGCGCGCTGTTCACCGCCGGGATGCCGGACCCCGATCTGGTGATCCGCACCAGCGGCGAGCAGCGGCTGTCGAACTTCCTGCTGTGGCAATCGGCTTATGCCGAGCTCGTCTTTCAGGACGTGCTCTGGCCGGATTTCGGAGCCGCGCATCTCGCCGACGCGCTCGCCGAGTACGCGCGACGGGAGCGACGCTTTGGCGCCAGGCCGGGCTGACGGCGGCTCGATCGGCCCCGCCGGCCGTCCCGCCCGCGCGGGCTGGGCGGATCTGCGGCTGCGCATCCTCTCGGCGATAATCCTCGCACCCGTCGCGGTCGCGGTCGTCTGGCTCGGCGGGGTGTTCTGGAGCGTGCTGATTATCCTCGCCGCGGCGGGCCTCGCCTGCGAGTGGGTGCTGCTGTGCGGCTGCCGGCTGACGACGGCCCCCGGGCTCGCCGTGCCGCTCGCCATGATCGCGGTCGGCGTGGTGGCCGCCGAGCGGGTGGCCTGGGCGTTGCCCATCCTCGCCCTGACCTGCGCCGCCATCTGGGCCATCGCGCGGACCACGCCAAGCCCGGATTCGCGGCGCCCGATCAGCCTGGCGGCGGGCGCCATCTACATTGGCATCACTTGCATCGCCCTGATCTGGCTGCGTCACGATGGTCTGGCGGGGCTGCCGAACATCCTGTTCCTGCTGCTGGTCGTGTGGGCGAGCGATGTGGGCGCCTATCTGGCCGGTCGGCTGCTGGGCGGTCCGCGCCTCGCTCCCCGCATCTCGCCGGGCAAGACATGGGCCGGCGCCGGCGGGGGGCTCCTGGCGGCGGTCGCGATGGGATACATTGTGGCTATGTGTTTTGCGCTATCGAGCGGCGGGGTCGCGCGGCTGTCCTGGCGGGTTGCCCTGGTGGCGATCGTCCTGGGGGTCGCGGCGCAGCTTGGCGACCTGCTGGAAAGCGCTATCAAGCGGCGCTTCGGGGTCAAGGATTCCGGCCGCCTGATCCCCGGCCACGGCGGCTTGTTCGACCGGCTGGACGGCTTTCTCACCGCCGGACCGCTTGCCGCGTTGCTGGCCTTGGCCCTGGGACCCGGAGTAGTGCTTTGGCGGTGACCGATCCCATGCTGGTGCGAACACAGTGACGACAAAGGCCATGGCCATGAAAACCGTGCCGATCAAGACCGTCACGATCCTCGGCAGCACGGGCAGCGTCGGCACGCAGACGGTGGATCTGCTGGCCGCGTCTCCGGGGCGGTTCCGGGTGTGCGCGCTGGTCGGTGGCCGCAACGTGGCACTGCTCGCGGAGCAGGCGCGGCTGCTCGCCGCCGAACGCGCGGTGATCGCCGATGCAGCGCTCGGTCCGGCGCTGCGGCAGGCCCTGGCCGACACCGATTGCGTGGTCTCGGCCGGTCCCGAGGCGGTGGTCGAGGCGGCGTCATTGCCCGCGGACTGGACGATGGCGGCGATCACCGGGGCGGCCGGCCTGCCGGCGACGCTCGCCGCGATCCGCCGCGGAGCGTTCGTGGCGCTGGCCAACAAGGAGGCGTTGGTCTGCGCCGGCGAGGTGATGCTGCGCGCGGTGCGCGACGCCGGCGCCACCCTGCTGCCGGTCGATTCCGAGCACAACGCGATCTTCCAATCCCTCGCCGACGGCAATCATGGGGCGCTGGAAAAGATCGTGCTCACCGCGTCCGGCGGCCCGTTCCGCACCGCGACCACCGAAGAGATGGCCAAGGCCACGCCGGAGGCCGCACTGCGTCACCCGGTCTGGTCGATGGGTGCCAAGATCAGCATCGATTCCGCGACCCTGATGAACAAGGGGCTGGAGCTCATCGAGGCGGCGCGGCTGTTCAACCTGCCCGAGACGCGGATCGGCGTGCTGGTGCATCGCCAATCGGTGATCCACGGGCTGGTCTATTATCAGGACGGCAGCGTGCTGGCGCAGCTCGGCTCGCCCGACATGCGCATTCCGATCGCCCACACGCTCGCCTGGCCGGAGCGGATGGCGACCGGCTCGCCGCGGCTCGATCTGGCCGCGCTGGGCCGGCTCGACTTCGAGGAGCCCGACGAGGTCCGCTTCCCCGCGCTGCGCCTGGCGCGCGATGCCTTGCGCGCGGGCGGTGGCGTCCCCACCATCCTGAGCGCCGCGAACGAGGTTGCGGTGGAGGCCTTCCTGCAACGGCGGATCGGCTTTCTCGACATCGTGGATACGGTCAGCCGCGTGCTCGACGAAATGGGCACGCCGCCAGCCGACTCGCTCGAGGAGGTCGTGGCACTCGACACGGCCGCCCGCGCCGCCGCCAAGCAGTTCGCCGCCGCCCGCGCGGCGTGAGTAAGACATCCCCGGCTCCGACATAAGGTTGACCCGTGCTGCACGCAGTTCCTGAGATCGTTCGCACCGTCGTCGCCTTCGTCGTGGTGCTGGGGGTGCTCGTGTTCATCCACGAGCTCGGCCACTATCTCGCGGCGCGGTGGCGGGGCGTGCATGTCGAGACGTTCTCGATCGGCTTCGGTCAGGCGGTGGCGTCCTGGACCGACCGTGTCGGCACCCGCTGGAAGATCGCCTGGATTCCGCTCGGCGGCTACGTGAAGCTGCACGGCCAGGAGCGGCCGCAGGACGTGCCGCCCGAGGAGCGGGCGAACTGGCGAGCCGGACAGACCTTCCATGAGAAATCGGTGGGTTCGCGCGCCATCGTCATCGCCGCCGGCCCGGCGGCGAATTTCGTGCTCGCCGCGGTGCTGTTCACCTTGCTGTTCGCAACCGTCGGCCGACCGATCGCCACACCCGTCGTCGGCGACGTGATCGCCTCGTCGGCGGCCGACCGTGCCGGCCTCAAGTCCGGGGACCGGATCGACGCGATCGACGGGGCGCCGATCAAGAGCTTCGAGGACATCCAGCGCATCATCTCGGCCCGCCCCGCGCAACACCTCACGATGCAGGTGCATCGTGGCGATGGAGAAAAGACGATCCCGGTGCTGACCGATTCGCGCGATGCCGGGTCGGGCCACCAGGTCGGCGTCCTCGGCATCCGCGGCGGCAACACCGAGTACCAGCATCTCTCGCTGCCGCAGGCGGTGTGGGGCGGCGTTGCGCAGACCTGGAACGTGACGGCGCTGACCTTCCAGGGCGTGTGGCAGATGCTGAGCGGCCAGCGCGGCACCGAGGATCTCGGCGGGCCGCTGCGCATCGCGCAGCTCTCCGGCCAGGTGGCGGAGCTCGGCGTCGCCAGCCTCGTCTCGTTCATCGCCGTCCTGTCGGTCAATCTCGGGCTCATCAACCTGTTCCCGATCCCGATTCTCGACGGCGGGCACCTGCTGTTCTATCTCGCCGAGGCCGTGCGCGGTCGCCCCATCCCGCCCCGCGCGCAGGAATACGGCTTCCGCGCCGGGCTCGCGCTGCTGGTCGGGCTGTTCGTGTTCGCGACGTGGAACGATCTGACCCATATCGGCCTGTTCCGCTGGGTGGCGGGGTTGATCGGTTGAGCGTGCCGTCCGTGCCCGGCGGCGGAATACGCTGCGCTGCTTCCGCCCTACGCTGCGTTCACAAATACCCGAACCGCCCCATCATCGCGCCGTGGTCGCGCTCAATGCGGGTGCGCTGATCGGCGGTGAGCACGTCGCGCCACTCGCCGGTGCGGCCTGAGCGGAAGAACGGCTCGACGGCTTCCGGCGGACGCTCGATGAAACCGCCCGTCTGCTCCTGACGGCGCAGCTCGTCGAACGCGCTGAAGCGGATCGCGCGGGCCAGCCGGTCGGCGGGCGGTTCCTCGCCGAGGAACCGGATCACCCCGGCAAACGTCTCCTCCGGCGCCGCGAGCATGTCGTCGTAGCGGATCACATGCAGCAGCGGGCTCGGGTTGCGCGTCCAGAAATGCACATGGATCGACCAGGAACTCAGGCGTTCGTAGACCTTCACGTCGGTCCCGCCGGTCGCCGCCTCGGGGTCGGCCATGAAGGCGATCGTCGCGTCGAGCGAGCGACCGAGATGGCGGCTGTAGGACACGGCGATGTCGCGCGGGTCGCGCACGATGTAGATCGCCCCGGCCGTCACCTCCGGCGTCATCAGCGGGACGCCCTCGACCAGCAGCGAGGCGTTGTGCGTCTTGACGAACACCAGGTTCGGGTGCGCGTGCGTCAGCTCGCGATGCACCAGCGGCCGCATCCGCTGGACGTCGGCGATGGTGTACTGGGAGGCCGGGCGCGGATCGTGGCGGCGGTAGCGCGCGGCGCCGCTCTCCCCGGTGGACAGGTCCATCAGGCTGTTGATGTCGTACGGCGCGTCCGACGCGCGGACGTAGTTGTGCAGGAACGCCCGCAGCCAGGTGCTGCCGGATTTGGGATAGGAGGCGAGCCAGACGAGATTGCCCATGCGTCGATATGCCGAAGATGCGGGAGGGGGACGATTGGCAGCGCGATGCGGTTCGGGCATCAATGTCCGCCGAGGCTTGCGTGTCAGTCTCGTGGGGGGTGGCGCCTCCGGTCAAGCCGTGGCCCTCTCGGACGGGTCGGGTAGCGTCAGGCGTGGTGCGTCGCTATTCTCCGCCGCCGGTCACGGGGCGACTCGCAGGGCGCGGGGTTTCGGCGATGGCTTCAGTGGGAGACCAGGTTTTTGACGAGCATCCGTGTCGCCTTGCTGGCTGCCTCCTGCCTGTCAATCGTCGCGACCGACCCGGCATGGGCCCAGCAGCGCGTCCCGCCGGTCCGGACGCGGGCGCCGGCGCATCCCGCCGCCGCCCGACCGACATCCGGCACGATCCAGGCGATCAAGGTCGAGGGCAACCAGCGTATCGAGGAGGGAACGATCCGCTCCTACATGCTGGTGCAGCCGGGCGACCCGTTCGACCCCGAGCGGATCGACCGCAGCCTCAAGACGCTATACGCCACCGGCCTGTTCCAGGACGTGACGCTGACCCGTCAGGGCGACACGCTCGTCGTGAAGGTGGTCGAGAATCCGATCGTCAACCGCATCGCCTTCGAGGGCAATCACAAGCTCACTGACGAGCAGTTGCGCGCCGAGCTGCAATTGCGTTCGCGCGCGGTGTTCACGCCGGGGCTGGCGCAGGCCGATCGGCAGCGCATCCTGAACGCCTACGCCAAGAAGGGGCGCTATAACGTCCAGGTCGAGCCGCAGATCATCCGGCTCGAGCAGAACCGCGTCGATGTCGTGTTCGACATCCACGAGGGCGAATCGACGCTCATCAGCCGCATCGCGTTCGTCGGCAATCACGAGTTCAGCGAGGATCGGCTGAAGGAGGTGGTCTCGAGCCGCCAGGGCGTGTGGTGGCGCTTCCTGTCGACGTCGGACACCTACGATCCGGAGCGGCTCAACTTCGACAAGGAATTGCTGCGGCGCTTCTATCTCAAGAACGGCTACGCCGACGTGGAGATCACCGGAGCCACCGCCGAGCTGTCGCCGGAGCGGGATTCCTTTTTTCTGACCTTCACCATCAATGAGGGCGAGCGCTATCGCGTCGGTAAGGTCAGCGTGAATTCCACGCTGCGCAACCTCAGCGGCGACAGCGTCCTGCCGGATCTCGAGATTTCGCAAGGCGATTGGTATGACGGCGATGCCGTCGAGCGCTCGGTCCAGGCGATCACCGACGATTTGCAGGGTCGCGGCTATCCCTTCGTCGAGGTCAAGCCGCGCATTTCCCGCAACAAGGAAGCGCACACCGTCGACATGGTGTTCGATGTCGGCGAGGGGCCGCGTGTCTATGTCGAGCGGATCGACATTCAGGGCAATACGCGCACCGAGGACAAGGTCATCCGCCGCGAGTTTCGGCTGGCCGAGGGCGACGCGCTCAACGCATCGGCGGTTCGCCGGTCGCGCCAGCGGCTGCAGGATCTCGGCTACTTCAACAACGTGCAGATTACCAATTCCCCCGGCTCCGCGCCGGACAAGGTCATCATCAATACCAACATCGACGAGAAGGCGACCGGTGAACTCACCTTGGGCGGCGGGTTCTCGACCGACGCCGGGTTCCTCATCAATGCCGGCCTGCGTGAGCGCAACCTGCTTGGCACCGGCATCGACGCGGGCGTGAACGGGGTGCTGGCACAGCGGCGCAGCTCGATCGACCTCTCGGTGACGGACCCCTACTTCCTCGACCGCAACCTGGTTGCCGGCTTCGACCTGTTCGCGTTGCAGACCGACCTGCTGGACATCTCGCAGTACCAGGAGCGCCGCTACGGCACCGCGCTACGGCTTGGCTACGCCTTCAACGACCATCTGCGGCAGTCCTGGGCCTACACGCTGGTCGATCGCGACGTGTACGACATCGCCACGACGGCGAGTTTCTACATCCAGGATCAGGCGGGCTGGACGCTGCTCTCGCAGCTCGGCACGACGTTCACGCTCGACTATCGCGACAGCACGGTCGACCCGCACTCGGGCTACGTCATCCGCGCCGGCACCGACGTCGCCGGGCTGGGCGGCGACGCGAATTTCGTTCGTGGCAAGCTGGACGGGACGTATTTCTATCCACTCGATCGCTGGACCGGTAACAGCGACTGGGGGCTCGCGATCTCCGCCGGCGCCGGGTACCTCTACAACGAGGGCCAGCAGGAGCAGATCATCGACCGGTTCTTCCTGGGCGGCGACAATCTGCGCGGCTTCCAGGCGGGCGGCGCCGGGCCTCACACGGCGAACACGCCGACCGTTCTTGGCGGGGATAGCATCGGCGGGCGGTTCATCTGGACGCAGTCGACCGAGCTACGCTTCCCCTTGCCGATCTCGGCGGATTTTGGTCTCTCCGGGCGGGCATTCGTGGATGTCGGCGCGTTGTCCCAGGCGAGCTTCGAGTCCAACTCCTGCAACTCGGCGCCGGGAGGCGTCTGTCCGCCGATCTATGACAATGCCGCGCCGCGGGTCGGCGCCGGGGTCGGCGTCTCATGGCGAACACCGTTCGGCCTCATCAATATCGACCTCACGCCCTTCGTCGTGAAATACAAGTACGACCAAACCCAGATCTTCCGATTCGGCTTCGGCACGAGGTTCTAAGTGCATCATATCCGCCTGTTCGTCGCGGCCGCCCTGCTGACGGGTGCCGCATCGCTTTCACCGCCCCCCGCAATCGCGCAGCAGCAGGGTCAGGACTGGTTCGTCCCGGGCCAGCAGCGTTCGGGGCAGAAGGCTCCGGCGCGCGCTCCGGCGAGGTCGCAGCCCTCGCACGCGCCGCTGCCGCTGCCGTTGGCGCCGCAGCAAGGGGCGGAGGCCGAGCCACCGTCGCCGCCGATCCAGGTGCAGCTGCCGCCCGCGCCCGATGTTCCGGCGCTGCCGAAGGGCACGTCGCCGCCGGCGGCGGTCGTGGGCGTGCTCAGCCTGGCCGAGATCAGCCGCAACGCGGTCGCCGCGCAGCAGGTGGACAAGGCGCTGAGCGAGCGCATGGCCAAGCTGCACGATGACGCGCAGAAGGAGCAGGGCGCCTGGCGCGAGGTGCAGCAGCAGCTTGCGTCGGAGCGCGCCAAGCTGAGCGCCGACCAGATCCGCGCCAAGGAGCGCGATCTGCAGGAGCGCGTGACCAACGCCCAGCGGCAGTTCCGCGATCGCAACCGCATCATCCAGGAAGCGGCGCAGTACGCCCGCGCGCAGATCGAGCGGACCTTGCGCAGCGTGGTGATCCAGGTCTCGGAGAGCCACGGCATCAACCTGGTGCTGCACCAGGAGCAGGTGGTGCTGAACTACCCCGCCTTCGACATCACGCAGCAGGTGGTCGAGCAGCTCAACAAGATCCTGCCGTCGGTGGTGGTGCCGCCCGACGGCGTTCCCGTCGCGAAGATGCCCGGCGCGGTCCCGGTCGCCCAAGGGCAGCCCGCGCCGGGGCAGCCGGCGGCGGCTGGACCAGCGGCATCCGGACAGCCGGCCCCCGGGCAAGCGAGCGCGCCATCGGGAGCCGCGGCGACACCCGCCCCCACCGTGGCGGCGCCCCCCGCGCCGCCGCCGCCGCCGCCCGCGCCGCCGGCCAGCACGGACAAGGCCGCGCCGAGCCAGAAGAAGCATCCCTGACCGATGGAGTGGCCGGCGGTCACGGGCGATCCTCGCTTCTTCTCGCGCACCGGTCCGCACTCCCTCGCGGCCGTCGCCGAGGCCGCGCAAGGGGAAGCGCCGCCCCGGCGGGTGCGCTACGCGGGCATCGCGCCGCTGCAGTCGGCGGGGCCCGAGGAGGTCAGCTTCCTCGATAACAAGCGCTACGTGCCGGCGCTGGCGAACACCCGGGCCGGCGCCGTCATCATCCATCCCGATCTTGCCGGGCAGGTCCCCGAGGGCTGCGTCGCCATCGTCACGCGCGAGCCCTACGGGGCCTGGGCGCGGGTCGCGGCGCTGTTCCACCCGGTGCCCCCCGCCGTGCCGGGCATCCATCCCGCGGCCGTGGTGGACCCGACGGCCGCGATCAACCCGAGTGCCGAGATCGGCCCGCTGGCGGTGATCGGGCCGCGCGCGGAGATCGGCGCGCGCTGCCGGGTCGGCGCACTTGCGGTGATCGGCGACGGCGTGATCCTCGGCCCGGACTGCCGGATCGGCCCACAGGTCAGCGTCAGCCACGCACTGCTCGGCACGCGCGTCTGCCTCTATCCGGGCGCGCGGATCGGCCAGGACGGGTTCGGCTTCGCGACCACCGGGGAGGGCCTGCTGAGCGTCCCCCAACTCGGCCGCGTCATCATCGAGGACGACGTGCATGTCGGCGCCAACACCACGATCGACCGCGGATCGGCGCAGGATACCGTGATCGGCGCGGGGTCTCGTCTCGACAACCTCGTGCAGATCGGGCACAACGTGCGCCTGGGCCGGTGTTGCGTCGTCGTGGCGCAAGCTGGCATTTCTGGTTCGACCGAGATTGAGGATTTCGTCGTGGTCGCGGGCCAGGCGGGTGTGGGCGGCCACCTGCGGATCGGCCGGCAGGCGCGGATCGGGGCCCAGGCTGGCGTGATGGCGGACGTGCCGCCCGGACAGGACGTGGTCGGAAGCCCCTCCCAGCCGGTCAAGGCATTCTTCCGCCAGGTGGCGATGCTACGCCGGATGGACCGCGAGCGGTCGTCCGGCAAGGCGCGGTCCGCACGCGGCGCGGCCGAGAGGGAGGCGAGTACGGACTGAACGCGATGGATGGCACGGCAGCCCAGGAACAGGAGCACGAACCGGCCGAAGCATCGCCGGGCACGGCGGACATCGCGCGCATCATGCACGCGATCCCGCATCGCTATCCGTTCCTGCTGATCGACCGCGTCGTCGAGGTCGTGCGCGACCAATCCGCCGTCGGCATCAAGAATGTCTCGGTCAACGAATTCTTCTTCCAGGGGCATTTTCCGGGCCATCCGGTGATGCCCGGGGTGCTCATCATCGAGAGCATGGCGCAGACTGCGGCGGTGCTGGTGGTTGAGACCCTTGGCCCGGAAGCGGCCGGCAAGGTGGTCTATTTCATGTCGATCGAGGGGGCCAAGTTCCGCCGTCCCGTGGTGCCGGGCGATCAGCTTCGCATCCATGTCACGAAAGAGCGCAGGCGCGGCAACGTGTGGAAATTCCACGCCGTTGCGCGCGTTGACGGAACCTCGGTGGCGGAGGCCACCTACGCCGCGATGATCATGGATCGCCGCGCGGAATTCTAAGCGGTTACAGCCGGTTACGCGGCGATCGTCGAAATATCGGGCAACAATCATTGAGTTGGCCGGGGGCGGGGCAGGGCCTAGCCTCCGGCCACCCACCGCGTCGAAGGCAGGATTTATGGATGGATTGCCCGAACGGGTTCGGATGAACACGGATACCATGCTCGCCGAGCTGCGGATCGCCGATACCGGCTCGATCCACCCCAGCGCGCTGGTCGCGCGCGGGGCGGAGATCGGTCGTGGGGTGCGGATCGGACCGTTCTGCACCGTCGGGCCGGATGTCGTGCTGGAGGATGGGGTGCAGCTCATCTCCCACGTCGTCGTGGAGGGCTGCACGCGGATCGGCGCAGGCGTGGTGGTGTACCCGTTCTGCACCATCGGCATGGCGCCGCAGGACCTGAAGTACCAGGGCGAGCCGACGGGCTGCGAAATCGGCGC
>DATIMU010000414.1:0-2347 GCA_035475015.1 Acetobacteraceae bacterium | reverse complement strand
TCGCCAACGCGCCGAGTGCGGAGGTGATCCAGGGCATGAAGCGGGCGATCAACCGGATTGCCGACGCCAACATGGACCCGCGCGAGGCCGACGCCGCCTCGGCGGCCAGCCGGCGCTCGCCGATCGTCGCGGCGGCGGTGGCGGCGCGGCTGGCGAAACGCAAGGCGTGAGGATGGAGGCGCGGCCATGAATCTCGATGCCATCGCGATCGGCAGGAACCCGCCCGAGGACGTCAACGTGGTGATCGAGGTGGCCATCGGCGGGGAGCCGATCAAATACGAGATGGACAAGGCGGCGGGCACGCTCGTCGTCGACCGTTTCCTGCACACGCCGATGCGCTATCCCGGCAATTACGGCTTCGTGCCGCATACGCTGTCGGAGGACGGCGACCCGATCGACGTGCTGGTGGCGAACACCCGCCCGATCATCCCCGGCGCGGTGATGAACGTCCGCCCGATCGGCGTGCTGCGGATGACGGACGACAGCGGCGGCGACGAGAAGATCGTCGCGGTGCCCTCGCGGCATCTCACCAAGCGCTATCTCAAGGTGCTGAGCTACACCGACCTGCCGGAGATCACCCGCGAGCAGATCGAGCATTTCTTCTCGCACTACAAGGACCTGGAGCCCGGCAAGTGGGCGAAGATGGAGGGGTGGGGAGACGCCGAGGAGGCGCGCTCGTTCATTCGCGCGGCGATCGAGCGGGCGAAGCGGCAGTAGAGGTCAGTAGAGTAAAGTGGCGGACTGAAGTCCGCCCTACGGGGTCTGCGTTGGTGGGGCGGACTTCAGTCCGCCTTGCTACCGCAACTGGCTCGCCAGCCGGCGCGCCATCAGCCAGCCGGGCATGGCGGAGGCGGGGGCGCCGGGCAGCATGATGAGCCAACCGAGCGGCTGGCCGTTGATGACGAGGTCCATGCCGATGCCGAGCATGAGGCCGCCGACCAATCCGCCGGCCACGCCGCCCGCCACCCCGAGCCAGAGAATATCGCCGCGCTGCACCATGCGGCGCGTGGTAGGGGCGCCGCCGCGGTTTGACAAGCGCCGCTCCGCACCCCTATAGGCCGCGCATTGCCGGGAACGTGGACGGGCTTCAGCCCGCGCCCGCCGCTCATCGTTGCGGCCTACCGGTGCAACAAGCCTGATCCCGCCGAGGATGAGGCATAGAAGCAAGGGGCCACGCGCATGACCAAGCGCGCCGAAAGCAAGTACAAGATCAATCGTCGCCTGGGGGTGAACCTCTGGGGCCGGGCGAAGTCGCCGATCAACAAGCGGGAATACGGACCCGGCCAGCACGGCCAGCGGCGCAAGAAGGCGACCGATTTCGGCACGCAGCTGATGGCCAAGCAGAAGCTCAAGGGCTACTACGGCAATATCGGCGAGAAGCAGTTCCGCAAGTATTACGAGGAAGCGGTGCGCCGCAAGGGCGACACCAGCGAGAACCTCATCGAGATCCTGGAGCGCCGGCTGGATGCGGTGTGCTACCGCATGAAGTTCGCCATCACTCCCTTCGCCGCCCGCCAGTTCGTCTCGCACGGGCACCTGCTGGTGAACGGCAAGCGGCTGAACATTCCCTCGTACCTGGTGAAGGACAACGACACCATCGAGGTGCGCGAGAAATCCAAGCAGCTCGCGGTGGTGCTGGACGCGGCGCAGAGCCCCGAGCGCGACGTGCCGGAGTATCTGGAAGTCGACCACCGGGCGATGAAGGGCCGCTTCGCCCGCGCGCCGAAGCTGACCGACGTGCCCTACCCGGTGCAGATGGAGCCGAACCTGGTGGTGGAGTTCTACTCCCGCTGATCTTTTTCCCACATGCCGGCTCAGGTTGAACCTGGAGGCTTTCGTCCCTACGATTCAGGGATGGAAGCCCGGGTCGCCGTGCTGGAGCACATCGCGCAGACCACCGCCGCCGGGATTGAGCGGCTGGAGCGGCGGTTTGACTTGCTCGCCGCCGAACAGCGCGCCGACATGCGCGACATCCGGACGGATTTTCGTTGGCTGTTCGGGGTCATGCTTGCCGGCTTCGTCGCCTTGCTCGGCGCTTTTGCCGGCCTGCTCGGCGTGATGGCGCACGGCTTTCACTGGCTCTGATCGAGAACCCATGACATCTGACCCAGCGGTGGAGATCGCCCGCCGCCGCACTTTCGCGATCATCTCGCACCCGGACGCGGGCAAGACCACGCTGACCGAGCGGCTGCTGCGCGCGGGCGGCGCGATCCAGCTCGCCGGCAACGTGCGCGCCAAGGGCGAGCGGCGGCGCACGCGGTCGGACTGGATGGGCATCGAGCGCGAGCGCGGCATCTCGGTCGTTACATCCGTCATGACGTTCGAGCACAAGGGCTGCGTGTTCAAC
>DATIMU010000413.1:0-17062 GCA_035475015.1 Acetobacteraceae bacterium | reverse complement strand
CGCATCGAGGAACAGCGCGTGGACACTCGTCGTGTCGGCCCACAGCGCGAGCAGGTCGAGGCTGGCATCGCTTTCGAGCGCTGCCGCCATGGCGCCCCACGCCGCCGGGTCGAGCACATGACGCGGCCAGGGGCGGCACGGCTCGGCCGACCCCGCGCGGATCAGGTCGGCGACGGTCATCGCGCGGCGCTCACGAGCCAGTCGGTCACGGCGGCTGGCATCGCTAGGCCGAGCACCAGCACGAGGCCGAGTTGCAGCCAGATCGGCGCGAGGGCCAGCGCGGTCGGCGCCGGGCCAAGGTCGGGCGTCGGCGCGCCGAGGCACAGCGATTGCAGCCGCGCGATCAGCGCCCAGGCCCCCACCACCAGCCCGATGCCGAGCGGGATCGCCAGCAACGGCGCGGTGCGGATCGTCGCGGTGACAATCAAGAACTCGCTGCTGAACAGGCCGAACGGCGGCAGTGCCGCGACCGCGACAATGCCGGCGGCCAAGGTCAGCCCGAGCCCGCGGTGCGTCGCCAGCAGACCGGAGATGTCGGCGAAACGCTGGCCGCGCTTGAGTTGCGCGGCGCGGCCGACGCATTGGAAGATCGACGCCTTGGTGAGCGTGTGCAAGGTCATGTGCAGCAGCCCGGCGAACATCGCGGCGGGTCCGCCGAGGCCGAACGCGAAGGCCGCGACGCCGCTCTGCTCGATGGTGGAAAAAGCAAAGAAGCGCTTCACGTCGCGCCGCCGCCACAGGCTGAACGCGGCGAGCAGCAGCGAGAGCAGGCCGAGCGCCATGATCGGCGGCCCGGGGTCGATCGCCTCCGCGTTCGCCGCCAGCACGCCGCGCAGCCGCAGGATGACGAACAGCGCGACGTTGAGGATGGAGCCGGCGAGCACGGCGGAGATCGGCGTCGGCCCCTCGGCGTGCGCGTCCGGCATCCAGGAGTGCAACGGCGCCAGCGCCGCCTTGGTGCCGTAGCCGAGCAGCAGGAACACGAAGGCGAGGTTGAGCACCGGCCCGTCGCAGCGCGGCGCCGAGGCGAGCAGCCCGCTCCAGCTCATCGCCGCCATGCCCGGGCCGAGCGCCGGCAGCGCCGCGAGATAGAGGATGACGGTGCCGAACAGGGCCAGCGCGATGCCGACGCCACACACGATGAAATACTTCCACGACGCCTCGACCGCCTCGGCGGTGCGCGGCAGGCCGACGACGAGCACCGCCGCGATGGTCGCCGCCTCCATCGCCACCCAGGTGACGCCGAGATTGTTCGACAGCAGCGCCAGCAGCATTCCGCCGACGAAGCACTGGTACATCGCGTGATAGAGCCGCAGCCGCCGCCGATTGAGCCGCCGCGCCACGATCTCCGCCCGCACGTAGCCGAAGCTGAACCAGGATGTCGTCATCCCGACGAACGCGGTCAGCAGCGCGATATGCGCCGCCAGCGGGTCGACCAGCAGGAACGGGCCGACGGTGCCGACGCTCCACGGCAGCGTGCAGGCGAGCGCGAATGTCAGCGCCGATGCGGCACAGTTGATCCAGGCACCGGTCCGCCACGACGGCACCAGCGCGAGCACGCCGGCGGCGAGGAACGGCACCACCGCGACCAGGCCGGCGAGGGAGGCGGTCATCGCGGCAGCTCGCCGAGCCGGTCGAGGCGCCCGACGTCGAGGCTCTCGAAGCGCTCGCGAATGCGGAAGAAGAACACGCCGAACACGATGAACGCGACCATCACCAGGAAGGCCACCGACAGCTCGACGATCAGCGGCATCCCGGCGACGCCGACGGCCGCGAGGATCAGGCCGTTCTCCAGCGACATGAAGCCGACCACCTGGGTCAGCGCGTTGCGCCGGGTAATCATCATCAGCAGCCCGAGCAGCACCACCGACAGCGCGAGTGCGAGGTCCTCGCGCGTCAAGGCCTGCGAGGCGAGCGTGGTCGGCACCACCACGAGGATCGACAGCGCGACCAGGCCGACGCCGAGGATCATGCTCGGGAAGATACCGAGCGCGGTCTCGATCGAGCGGTGGATTTCCAGGCGGCGCACGATGCGATGCAGCGCGACCGGGATGACGATGCCCTTGGCCGCGACGGCGACCAGCGCCGTGAGATAGAGGTTCGCCTCGCCCTGGACGAAGCCCTGCCACGCCGCCGCCGCCGCCAGCACCCAGCCTTGCAGCGCGTAGGTGTTGATGACCGCGCTAACGCGGCGTTGGTAGAGCAGCGCGAAGGAAAGCACGAGCGCCGCGCCGCCGAGCATGTGCGCCGCGTCGTAGTCCAGCACGCCGAAGCCGAGATGCGGCGCCATCACATCGTACCGCCGGCACTTGAGCGTAACACCGGGCCCGCAAACGCCGTCATACGCGCCTCGCGATGACGGCGTAGGGGGTCGGACGCCGTCGCATCACGCGAAACCCTGGCTGACGAACAGGAACACCGCCGCGAGCAGCCCGAGCAGCAGCGCGATGCCGAGGAACTCGGGCACGCGGAACACCCGCATCTTGGCCTGCGCCGTCTCCAAGACCGCGAGTGCGGCGGCCAGCACGCCCATCTTCAAGCCCCAGCACACCAGGCCGACGAGCCACGCCAGCGGGCCGGCGCCGGCGGGTGCCGCGCCGAACGGGACGAACACCGTGCCGATCAGGGTGAACCACAGCAGCAGCTTCAGCATCGCCGCGCCGTCGATCAGCGCGAGATCGCGGCCGCTGTATTCCAGCACCATCGCCTCGTGCACCATCGTGAGTTCGAGGTGCGTCGCCGAGTTGTCGATGGGAATACGGCCGGTCTCGGTCAGTGCCACGGCGACGAACGCGACGGCGGCAAGGCCGAGCGAGACCCGCAGGCCGAACGATCCCTCGCGCAGCAGCTCGGTGATGGTGTCGAGATTGGTGGTGCCGGCGAGCAGGGTGAGGGTGAAGATCACCATCAGCAGCGCGGGCTCGGCGAACACCCCGAACATCATCTCCCGGCTGGCACCGATGCCGCCGAAGCCGGTGCCGATGTCCATCGCGGCTAGGGCGAGCGTGCAGCGCGCCAAGGTGAGCAGCCCGGCGATCACCAGCAGATCGGCCACCGGCGCGCTCGCCATGCCGAGCGCGAAGGAGGGCACCAGCAGCGCCGCGACGCCGATCGCCGCGAATTGTACGACCGGCGCTATCTCGAACAGCATCGTGGCGTTCTCGGCCAGCACCGGCTGTTTCCTCGCCAGCCGCGCCAGATCGCGCCATGGCTGCAACGGCGACGCACCGACCCGCCCGAGCAGCCGCGCCTTGAGCCAGCGCACGAGGCCGGTCAGCAGCGGCGCCGCCGCCAGCATCAGCGCGATGTGCAGAACTTGGGTGACGAGGGCGAGGAACAGGCTCACCTCGCCTCCAGCAGCGCGACCACGGCGAGGAACAGCACCAGGGCGACGAACATCACCGTCAGCACGCGCCGGATGGTGAGGAACTGCATCCGGTCGGCCTCCACCGACAGCCGCTCGCGCAGCCGCCGGATCGGCGCGAACAGCAGCGTGTCGGCGGGATCGGCCAGCCCGGCATCGAGCCGTGCTGCGCGCGTGTCGCCCGGCGGCGGCGTGTCCACGACCTCGCGCGCGGCCAGCAGCGCGGTGCCCAGGCTGCGGCGGAGTGGCTGGGCGAAGGAGGCGCCGCCGTACTGCGTCGCCGGGTCGCCGAACGGCAGCCAGGCGGGTGCCGCGGCAAAGCCGTTGGCCCAGAACGAGCCGCGCCGGCTGCCCGCCACGGTCCAGCGCCGCATTACGGCGACCAGCGCCGCGCCGGCGGCGGCGAGGAGGAACGCGATCACGATGGGCGCGTAGCCCGTCGCCTCGGCGGTGGGGGCGACGGCGAGCCAGCCGGCGCGGTCCGCCATGTCGGAACCGGTCAGCGCCCGCAACGCGGGGTCCGCGAGCGCCAGGACCGGGCCGGGCAGCAATCCGAGCAGCCCGGCAATGGCGGCCAGCCCGATCATCGCCCAGCGCGCGGCCGGTGTGGCGTCCTCGGCGGCGGCGGCGCGCGGGGTGCGCGGGCGGCCGAGGAACGCGACCCCGATCAGCCGCACGGCGGCGGCGGCGGCGAGGGCGGCGGCCATCGCCATCAGCGCTGCCACCACGGCGAACAGCGTCTGCATGGCGATCCCGCCGATCCGGGGGGCGGCGAGCACCGACTGGAACAGCAGCCACTCGCTGGCAAACCCCGGCCCCGGCGGCAGCGCCGCCAGCCCGGCGCAGCCGGCCAGCGCGCAGGTCGTGGTGACGGGCATCTGATGGATCAGCCCGCCGAGCCGCGCCAGAAGCCGGCTACCCGCGCCGTGCTGCGCCGCCCCCGCGCAGAGGAACAGCAGCGTCTTGAACACGCCGTGATTGAGTGCGTGCAGCAGCGCCGCTCCGAGGGCGAGGGAGGCCAGCGCCGGCAGGTCCGCCGCCCGCGCCGTCAGGGCCAGGCCGAGGCCGATGGCGATGAACCCGACATGCTCGATGGTGCTCGCCGCCAGCACCGATTTGAGGTCCGCCTCCATGTTGGCGCGCAAGCCCCCGAGCACCGCCGAGGCCGCCCCCGCCACCAGCAGCGGCACGCCCCACCACAGCGGCTGCACCGGCCCGCAGATGTCGAACAGCAGCCGCACGATCACGTACAGCGCCACCTTGGTCATCGCCCCCGACATCAGCGCAGAGACGTGGCTGGGTGCCGCGGGATGGGCCAGCGGCAGCCAGACATGCAGCGGCACGAGCCCCGCCTTCGACCCCGCGCCGAGCAGCACCAGCACCAGCACGGCGGTTGCCCGCCAGCCCTCGGGCGGTGCAGCGCGCATCGCGGCGAAGCGCAGGTCGAGCCCGTGCGGCCCGAGCGGGGCAAGCAGCGCGAGCGCGGGGATCAGGCACGCCGCGCCGAACGTCGCGATGCCGAGATAGAGCAGCGCCGCGTCGCGCGAGGCGGGTTCCTCGTGGCGCGCCAGCACCATCGCCCAGGAGGCCAGCGACATCAGCTCGAAGCCGAACACCAGGGAAAAACTGTCCGCTGCCAGCAGGGTGAGTGCCATCGCGCCGATGAACACGGGGAAGCACGGCAGCGCACGCCGGTCCTCCGCCTCGTGCGCATCGAGCGCGTAGACCGAGCACGCCGCGCCGGTCGCGAACAGCAGCAGGAGGAAGAACCCCGACAGCGCGTCGAGGCCGAGTTGCGCGCTGGTGCCGGGCAGGCCGAGCGGCACCGCGAACCCTTCGGCCGGCGCTCCGGCGAGCAGGAAGACGAACGCGGCCAGCGCGCCGACCCCGCACAGCGCGGCGGCCGCCGCCGCGATCCCCCATGCCCGTCGCGGCAGCAGCGCGCCGGCGAGCCCGAGCGCGAACAGCCCGAGGACGACGAAACCGATCAGCACGGGCGCGAGCGAGTCGGGAAGGGTCACGCGCCGACGATACCCCGCGCCCCGGCCGCGCCGGAAGGGCGTTGCGGCGCTACAGCATCCCGAGCGCCTGCTTGCGCCGGGGCGGCGGGAAGGCGGCGTCGATGGTGGCGAGATCGGCCTCGGTCAGCGCGATGTCCGACGCCGCCGCGTTCTCGCGGACGTGCGCGGCGTCGCCGGCCTTGGGAATCGAGATCACGCTGGAACTCCGCAGCCCCCAGGCGATGGCGATTTGCGCCGCCGTCGCCCCATGCCGGGCTGCCACCTCCACCAAGGCGGGCGAGCGCAGCAGCCGCCCGGCCTGGCCGACCGGCGAATAGGCCATCACCGGCATCCGATGCCGCGCGCACCACGGCAGCAGGTCGAACTCGATGCCCCGGCTGCCGGGATGATAGAGGACCTGGTCGGTGGCGCAGGCGGACCCTTGGGCAAGGGCGGCCAACTCCTCCATGTCGTCGGCGTCGAGATTGGACACGCCCCAGGCGCCGATCTTGCCCTGCTCGCGCAGCGCCTCGAAGGCGATCACCGTCTCGGCCAGCGGTACCCCGCCGCGCCAGTGCAGCAGGTAGAGGTCGATATGGTCGGTGCCGAGCCGCTTGAGGCTGCGCGCGCACGCCGCCGGCACCCCGGTGCGCGAGGCGTTGTGCGGATAGACCTTGCTCACCACGAACACCCGATCCCGCTGCCCGGCGATGGCGCGGCCGACGATCTCCTCGGAGCGGCCGTCGCCGTACATCTCGGCGGTGTCGATCAGGGTCATCCCGAGATCGATGCCCTGCCGCAGCGCCGCCTCCTCCTCGCGCGCGCCGCGCTGGCCCTCGCCCATCTTCCAGGTGCCCTGGCCGATCGCGGGAACCTCCCGCGCGTCCGGCAGCCGAACCGTCCGCATCCCCGTCCCTCCGGAAGTTGACAGGCATATGACCGGAAGCTACGCCCCCCGGCCACACCCGTCACATCGCGCCGTCTCGTAACAACGCCACGTAACGACGCCGCCCTGGGAACCCGCTCCATGCCCGTTCACGCCTTCCTCTTCCCCGGTCAGGGCAGCCAGTCCGTCGGCATGGGCCGCGATCTGGCCGCCGCCTTCCCCGTGGCGCGCGAGCTGTTCCAGGAGATCGACGACACGCTGAACCAGAAGCTCTCGAAGCTGATGTTCGAGGGGCCCGGCGAGGAGCTGATGCTGACCGAGAACGCCCAGCCGGGGCTGCTGGCGATCTCGCTCGCGGTGCTGCGCGTGCTGGAGAAGGAGGGCGGCTTCTCGCTGCCCCAGAAAGCGGTGCTGGTCGCCGGCCACTCGCTCGGCGAATACAGCGCGCTCGCCGCCGCCGGCAGCTTCTCCGTGGCCGATGCCGCGCGGCTGCTCAAGCTGCGCGGCCAGGCGATGCAGAAGGCGGTGCCCCCCGGCGAGGGCGCGATGGCCGCCCTGCTCGGCGCAGACATGACGCAGGCGGAGGCGATCTGCGCCGAAGCCGCCCCGGTGCCCGGCAGCGAGACGGGAGAAAAACAGGTGATCGAGCCGGCCAACGACAATGGCGGCGGGCAGGTCGTGGTCTCCGGCCATCGCGGGGCGGTCGAGCGGGCCATCGAGATCGCCAAGGAGAAAGGCGTCCGCCGCGCCATGCTGCTGCCGGTCTCCGCACCCTTCCATTGCGCCCTGATGGCGCCCGCCGCCGACGTGATGGCCGAGGCGTTCGAAAAAATCCCACCCCGCGCGCCGTCGGTGCCGCTGATCGCCAACGTCTCGGCGGCCAAGGCCACCGACCCGGCCGAAATCCGCGACGGGCTGATCCGGCAGGTGACGGCCACCGTCCGCTGGCGCGAGAGCGTGCAGGCGATGGCGGCGATGGGGGTCGACAGCTTCGTCGAACTCGGCGCGGGCAAGGTGCTCGCGGGCCTCGTCAAGCGCATCGCACCCGACGCCGCCGCCGTCTCGGCCGCGACCCCGGCGGACATCGAGGCGGTGCTGAAAGGGCTTTGATAATGTTCCGGCTGGACGGGAAACCGGCGCTCGTCACTGGCGCCTCGGGCGGCATCGGCGCCGCCATTGCCCGAATTCTTCACGCGCAAGGCGCCGTCGTGGTGCTGTCCGGCACGCGGCGGGACGCGCTCGATGCGCTGGCCGGCGAATTGGCCGATCGGGCGCATGTCTGCCCGGCCGACCTGCGCGAGCCCGAGGCGGCGGACGCGCTGGTCGAGGCGGCGGAGCAGGCCGCCGGGCCGCTGCATGTGCTGGTCAACAACGCCGGCATGACCCGCGACATGCTGGCGCTGCGGATGCGCGACGAGGACTGGCAAGCGGTGCTCGACGTCGACCTCGCGGCACCGTTCCGCCTTGCCCGCGCAAGCTTGCGCGGAATGCTGCGCCGCCGCGCCGGGCGCATCATCGGCATCTCCAGCATCGTCGGCGCCACCGGCAATGCCGGGCAGGCGAACTACGCGGCGGCCAAGGCCGGGCTGGTCGGCATGACCAAGGCGCTGGCGCAGGAGGTCGCGTCGCGCGGTGTCACGGTCAACATCGTCGCCCCCGGCTTCATCGAGACGCCGATGACGGCGGCGCTCGGCGAGGCGCAGCGCGGCAAGCTGTCGGGCGCCATCCCGCTCGGTCGCTTGGGCCAGCCGGATGACGTGGCGGCGGCGGTTGCCTATCTCGCGTCGGACGAGGCGGGCTGGGTGACGGGTGCGACGCTGCATGTGAACGGCGGAATGGCGATGATCTGATGGGATTGCCGCGCATCGCACGCAATGGTGCGCGCGCCGCCGGGGGCCGAGTTGGCTCCCGCCGGAAAACCATGCTAAGCGGCCCGCTGCTTCGTCCGGGGCGGGTATGCGGCGCCGATCGGGTCCTGCCCGGCCGGATGTGCGAAGAGCAACCGGGCGGGAACGCAGGACCTTTCCAGGAGTAGCGGGTCAGATGAGCGAAATTGCCGACAAGGTTAAGAAGATCGTGGTGGAGCACCTCGGCGTCGAGGAGTCGAAGGTCACATCCGAGGCGTCGTTCATCGATGACCTGGGCGCCGACAGCCTCGACACGGTCGAGCTGGTGATGGCGTTCGAGGAGGCGTTTGGCGTCGAGATCCCCGAGGACGCGGCGGAAAAGATCAGCACCGTGAAGGATGCGATCGACTACATCGAGAAGCAGAAGGCCGCTTGAGCGGACGCCCGACAGGGATTTTTGCAATGCGTCGCGTAGTAGTCACGGGAATGGGCGTCGTCAGCCCGCTCGGCGTCGGTCACGATCATGTCTGGCGCCGGCTCATCAACGGCGAATCCGGGATCGGTGCCATCCAGTCCTTCGACGCGAGCAACCTGCCGAGCAAGGTGGCCGGCCAGGTGCCGCAGGGCATTCGCGCGGACGGCAAGCTCGACCTGTCCGAGTGGATCGCGGTCAAGGACCAGAAGAAGATGGATCGCTTCATCCATCTGGCGATGGTCGCCGCGACCGAGGCGGTCGAGGATTCCGGCTGGCTGCCCGAGAGCGAGGAGGATCGCTGCGCCACCGGCGTGATGATCGGCTCCGGTATCGGCGGGCTCCAGTCGATCTACGATGCGTCGGTGCAGGTGCACGAGGGTAAGGCGCGGCGGCTGTCGCCCTTCTTCATTCCATCGGCGCTCATCAACCTCGCTTCCGGCCAGGTCTCGATCAAATACGGCTTCAAGGGGCCGAACCACTCCGTCGTCACCGCCTGCGCGACTGGCGTGCACGCGATCGGCGACGCGGCGCGACTCATCATGCTGGGCGATGCCGAAGTCATGGTCGCCGGCGGCGCCGAGGCTACGGTGTGCGAGCTCGGCATGGCGGGGTTCGCCGCCTCCCGCGCGCTGTCCACCGGCTTCAACGACGAGCCGACCCGCGCCTCCCGCCCGTGGGACAAGGACCGCGACGGCTTCGTCATGGGCGAGGGATCGGCGGTGGTGGTGCTCGAGGAGTACGAGCACGCCCGGCAGCGCGGCGCCAAGATCTACGCCGAGGTCAGCGGCTACGGCATGTCGGGTGACGCGCACCACATCACCGCACCCGCCGAGCAGCACGAGGGCGCCTTCCGCGCCATGAAGGCGGCGCTGCGCAACGGCGGCATCGTGCCGTCCGACATCCAGTACGTGAACGCGCACGGCACCTCGACGCCGCTCGGCGACGATCTCGAGCTGGAGGCGGTGGAGCGGCTGTTCGGCGACGCGGCGAAAGGTGTCGCCATGTCGTCCACCAAGTCGGCGACCGGACACCTGCTCGGCGCGGCCGGCGCGGTGGAGGCGGTGTTCTCCATCCTGGCGATCCGGGACGGGGTGGTGCCGCCCACGCTCAATCTCGAAGAGCCCTCGCGCGAGAGCCCGATCGACCGCGTGGCGCGTGTCGCGCAGGATCGCCCGGTGCGGGTCGCGCTGTCCAACAGCTTCGGCTTCGGCGGCACCAACGCCAGTATCATCTTCCGCGCCGTCTGACCCTCGGAAGCCGCCGCGACCCTCGCGGCGGCGGCGCGCCCTCCTCTCGGTGCTGATCGCCATCGTGGCGGTCGGCGCCGTCGCGGCCGGCGGATGGTTCTACGCGCTGCACGTCCTCGCCGCCCCCGGCCCGCTGCCCGAGGCGCGCGCGCTGGTGGTGCCGCGCGGCGGCGAGGCGCGGGTGGCGCTCGCGCTGGCCGACGCGCTGGTCGTGGCGCGGCCGCTGCCCTTCCGGATTGCCGCCTTCTTCACCCGGCGGGAGGGCGCGCTACACGCCGGCGAGTTCGCCTTTCCCGCCCACGCCAGCCTGCGCACGGTACTGACCGTGCTGCGCACCGCGCGCCCGGTGCAGCACTACCTCACCATCCCCGAAGGGCTCACGGCGAAGCAGATTTCGAGCCTTTTCGACCGCGCCGACGCGCTGACCGGCTCCGCCGCGTTGCCGGATGAGGGCGCCGTGCTGCCGCAGACCTATGCCTACGAGCTCGGCGCCACCCGCGAGGCGGTGCTCGACCGCGCCCGGACGGCGATGGACCGCGCGCTGCGCGAGGCCTGGCGCGACCGCGCGCCCGACCTGCCTTTGTCCTCGCCCCGCGAGGCGCTGATCCTCGCCAGCATCGTCGAGCGCGAGACCGCCAAGCCCGAGGAGCGCCCGCACGTCGCTTCGGTGTTCCTCAACCGGCTGCGGCTCGGGATGAAGCTGCAATCCGACCCGACCGTCGCCTATGCCGCGAGCGCCGGCGCCGGCGCGCTCGACCGGCCGCTCACCCGCGCCGACCTCGACCGCGACGACCCGTACAACACCTACCGCATCCGCGGGCTGCCGCCGGGGCCGATCTGCTCGCCCGGCCTCGCCAGCCTGCGCGCCGTGACCCAGCCGCAGCACTCGGACGACCTCTACTTCGTCGCCGACGGCAGCGGCGGACACGTATTCTCCCGCACCCTCGACGAGCACACGCGCAACGTCGCCCGCTGGCGCTCGCTGGCACCGGCGCCGACCGAGTTGCGCTGAGCGACAGAGGCGGACTGAAGTCCGCCCTACACCTCGGAACGTAGGGCGGACTTCAGTCCGCCGCCCGGCACATCAGAAAATCCCCATCGCCAGCCCCGCCGCGAGCGCGGCACCAATCTCCTCGCAGCGTCCAAGATCGTCGCGGCCGATCGTCTTGGGCGCCAGGATCGCCTCGGGCGTCTGCGCATGGGTGCAGACGATCAGCGGATCGGCGACCGCCCGCAGGCGCCAGCCGGTGACGATCCGTTCGAGCTGCCGCACGGCGTTGCTGCCGTCGCTGCCGGCGCAGACCAGTGCCGCGTAGGGCCGGCCATTGATTCGATCGAGCACCGGATAATAGGCGCGGTCGAAAAAATCCTTCATCAGTCCGGCCATCGCGGCGAGATTCTCCGGGGTGGCGAAGATGTAGCCTTGCGCGGCGAGCAAATCCTCGGGCCCTGTGGCGGTCGCGGCCAGCAGGCGGACACTCACCTCGCTCTCGCCCGTGGCACCGCGCGCGGCGGCCTCGGCCATCTGCCTTGTGCCGCCGGTCCGGGAGTGGAACACGATCAGGAGCGTCTTCATTCGGGGTCCGACCATGGAACAGGATGCTGCCCGTCGACAGAAGCCCACCTGCGTGCTCGTGCTGCAAGGCGGCGGGGCGCTCGGCGCCTATCACATCGGCGTCTACCAGGCGCTGCACGAGCACGGCTTCGAGCCGGACTGGCTGTGCGGCATCTCGATCGGCGCGATCAACGCCGCGATCCTCGCCGGCAACCCGCCGGAGCGACGGCTCGCGCAACTCGAGGCGCTGTGGCAGGCGATCTCCTGGCCCGAGCTGCTGCCGCATTCCGCCAGTGTCGTCGTGCAGGGCTTCTGGAACACGCTGAGCAACGCCCAGGCGCTGACCTTCGGCCAGCCGGGGTTCTTCACCCCGCGCCCGATCAACCCGTTCTTCTCCCCCTCCGGCACCCCGGCGACCGAGAGCTTCTACGACACCGCGCCGCTGCGCCAGACGCTGCTCGATCACGCCGATTTCGCCCGCATCAACCGGGGCGGCACGCGCCTCTCGGTCGGCGTCACCGATGTCGAGATCGGCGAGCTGGCGTTCTTCGACAGCGCCACCACGCCGGGCGGGCTCGGCCCCGAGCACGTCATCGCCAGCGGCTCGCTGCCCCCCGGCTTCGCCGCGACCGAGATCGGCGGCCGGTTCTATTGGGACGGCGCCTGCGTCTCCAACACGCCGCTGGAAGCGGTGCTGTACGACACGCCGCCGGGCCACACCGTCGCTTTCGTGATCGACCTGTGGGGTGCCCCCGGAGCCGCGCCGACCACGATGAACGAGGTGCTGTGGCGCGCCAAGCAGATCCAGTACGCCAGCCGCACCGCGCACCACGTCGATTCGGTGGCGACCAAGATCAATCTGCGCCACGCGCTCGCGGGGCAGGCCGATTCCGGGCAGCGGCTCGACATCGTGCACGTCATTTACCATCCGGCGGAGGACCAGATCCCGGCCAGCGACGCCGAGTTCTCCCGCGTCTCGATTGCCGAGCGCCGCGCCGCCGGCTACGCGGACATGAACCAGGCGCTCGCCGAGCAGCCTTGGACGCGTGTGCAGAAGCCCGCGCAGCTGGGCGCGATGGTCCATTGCGTGAGCCGTCAGCGCGTGACCACGCTCGCCGAGCCAAATCTCCGCACCACCTCGGATCGCACCGCGCCGGTCGCCGGCGGCACGAGCGGTTCGCCGGCCGGCTGAGCTGCGTCACGACAGCGCGGGGTCGGCCTCCTTGGCGGCTTGCGAGCCAAGCAGCCGGATCGACAATCCGGCGGGCAGCAACCCGACCAGTCGGGCGCCGGCAGCGATCCACCAGGGGAACGCCACGCGCACCCGCCCGGCGGCGATCCCGGCCAATGCGAGGCGAGCGGCCCGGTCGGCGTCCATCAGGCCGGGCATCGGGAAGCGGTTGGTCGCCGTCATCGGCGTACGAACATAGCCGGGGCAGACGCTGGTGAGCGCGATGCCGCGCGCCCGGGCGGCGGGCGCGGTGGCGACGGTCCAGGCATCCACGGCGGCCTTCGAGGCGCAGTAGGCGGGCGCGCCGGGTGCCGCCACGAAGGCGGCGATCGAGGCCACCACGGCAATCCGGCCGCGCAGCCCGTCCGCGCCGGGCGCCTGGCGCGCCATGACCTCCATCGCGGGCAGGGCGGTGTTGAGCACGCCGTCCAGGTTGGTCGCGAAGATCGCCCGTCCCTGTGCTGCGCTTTCCGCTCCGCCGGCACCGGTGCCCGCCGAGATGCCGGCGTTCGCCACCACGAGATCGAGCCGCCCGGCCGCCGCGATCCAGGCCGCCACCGCGTCGGTGTCGCGCACGTCCAGCACCGCCGGATGCGCCTCCGCACCCCGCGCCCGGCACGCCTCGGCGACATCTTCCAGCCTTGACGGGTCGCGCCCCGCGAGGTGCAACACCGCCCCCGGCCGCGCGCAGGCCAGCGCGAGAGCCCGCCCGAGACCCGACGAGGCGCCGGTGAGCAGCACGGCGGCGAAGCGTTCCATTGGGCGAGAATATCGCAGGTTCGCAGCAATGGAGGCTGCTGATAGAAGGACCCGGCCGCCCACGCACGGAGCACGAATGACCGCTTCCCTCGCCTCGATGACCGGATTTGCCCGCGCCGACGGCGAGGCCGATGGCGTGGCCTGGGCGTGGGAGCTACGCAGCGTCAACGGCCGTGGCCTCGACCTGCGCCTCCGCCTGCCGCCCGGCTCGGACGCGCTGGAGCCCGGGTTGCGCGAGGCGGCGCAGAAGCAGCTGCGGCGCGGCAACGTCACCGCCAACCTGACCATCCGGCGCGAGGAGCAGGCGAAGCTGGCCCCCGACCCCGCCGCCCTCGAACAGGCGCTGGCGCTCGCCCTCGCCCTGCAGGCGCGCATCCCGGGCAGCCCCGCGCCGCGCGCCGAGGCGCTGCTCGCGCTGCCCGGCGTGCTGCGCCCCGCCTCGCCAGGGCCGGAGACCGAGGAACGCGGCGAAGCGGTCGCCGCCGCCATCCGCGCCGGATTTGCGGCGGCACTCGACCGCCTCGTCACCGCGCGCCGGGCCGAGGGCGCGCGGCTCGCCGCCGTGCTGGCCGGGCAGCTTGACGAGATCGCCGCGTTGCACGCCCAGGCGTCGGCCGAGGCGGCGGACCAGCCGGCGGCGCAGCGCGCCCGGCTGATGGACAATCTCCAGGCGCTGCTCGGGGAGGCGCCCGCGCTGCCCGAGGAGCGGATCGCGCAGGAGGTCGCGCTGCTCGCCGCGCGGTCCGACGTGCGCGAGGAATTGGATCGGCTGGCGAGCCACATCCAGGCAGCCCGCGCGTTGCTGGCGGAGGCGGCCAATATCGGCCGGCGGCTCGACTTCCTCATCCAGGAGTTCAATCGCGAGGCCAACACGCTGTGCAGCAAGTCGGCGTCCGCCTCGCTCACGGCCACCGGCCTGCGCCTCAAGGCCACCATCGAGCAGCTGCGCGAGCAGGTGGCGAACATCGAATGAGTGGCGTGCTTACACCTCCGATCCACCCATGCCGTCATGGTCCGCCCACGGGTCGGGCCGAAGGCCTGCCCGAGGACAGGCTCCGGCGGGCCATCCACGACTTCCGGCGGGTGATGAAGTCGTGGGTCCTCGGGACAAGGCCGAGGATGACGTTGGTAGCCGGGCGTCCGGCATGACCCACATCCAGCGCCGGGGCCTCTGCCTGGTGATCGCCGCGCCGTCGGGCGGCGGAAAGAGTTCGATCACGCGGGCGTTGATGACGGGGGAGCCCGACCTCGCGCTGTCGGTCAGCGTCACCACACGGCGGCCGCGCGGCGGGGAGCGGGACGGGGTCGACTATCATTTCCGCACCCAGGCGGAGTTCGATGCGCTGGTCGCCAACGGCGGGCTGCTGGAATGGGCGTACGTCTTTGGCCGCAGCTACGGCACACCCCGCGCACCGGTCGAGCAGGCGCTGGCGGAGGGGCGGGACGTGGTGTTCGACATCGACTGGCAGGGTCATCGGCATCTGCGGGCGGCGCTGCCGGGCGACGTGGTCGGCGTGTTCATCCTGCCGCCGGCGCTGGCCGATCTCGAACGGCGGCTGCGCGCCCGCGCCGGCGACGATGAGGCCGAGATCGCCCGGCGCATGGCCAAGGCGCGCGAGGAAATCGCCCATTGGCCGGAATTCGATCACGCGGTGGTCAACGACAGCTTCGACGCGGCGGTCGAGAGTGTGCGCGCCGTGCTGCACGCCGCGCGCCTCGCCACCGCCCGGCAGACCAGCGGCTTGCGGGAGTTCGTCTCCCGCCTCGACACCTAGGAGGCCACGATGGCATACGAGGTTCGCATCGACAGCAAGCCGGTCGGCACGTTCGACGATACAGAGGCGGCCCTCGACCGGGTGCGCGACGAGATCGGGCGCCGGCCGGATTGCGAGCCGGAGATCATCGATACGAGCACCGGACGCGCATTCGAGCCGGCTTCGTCGAAGGGCTGGCGGGAGCACCTGACGAAGACCATTCGCTGATGAACGAGCGCGAGAAGATGCTGGCCGGGGAGCAGTACCGCTCGGCGGACCCCGAGCTGGTCGCCGCCCGGCAGCGCGCCGCCGGCCTGCTCGCGCGCTACAACCGGACCGAGCCCGCCGACCAGGCCGGCCGGGCCGCGCTGCTCGGCGAGCTGTTCGGCTCGGGCGGCGAGGGCGCGGTCATCATGCCGATGTTCGCCTGCGACTACGGGACGAACATCCGCCTCGGGCAGCGCGCCTTCATCAATTATAACTGCGTGTTCCTGGATTGCGCGGCCATCGAGATCGGCGACGACCTGCAGATGGCGCCGGCGGTGCAGCTCTACACCGCGCTGCACCCGCTGGACGCGGAGACCCGCCGGTCGGGACTGGAAGCGGCGCGACCCATCCACGTCGGCAACGATGTGTGGATCGGCGGCGGCGCCATCGTGCTGCCCGGCGTCACCATCGGCGACCGCAGCGTGATCGCCGCCGGCAGCGTGGTCACGCGCGACGTGCCACCCGATATGCTGGTCGCCGGCAATCCCGCGCGTCCGCTTCGCCAGCTGGCCATCCGGGCATAAGTCCGGGTCGCCTCAGCCGAGGGATTGGAGTAGCGGGCAGGTTGGAGCAACCGGCCGCATGGGGGAGGGGACGGGAATGCGTCGAGGGATCGTCCTGGTTCTGAGCTGCTGCCTCGCGGCGGCATCGGCGCGCGCGGAGTCCGAGGGGCCGGCGGCCAGGCCTGGGCCGCAGTTGAGTGTCGCGGACCTGATCGCCAACGTGATGCCCGCCGTGGTGAACGTCTCCACCGTGCTGGCACCCCGTCCGCCGATGACCCGCGCCGCCCAGGACCTGCCGGCCGAGCGGTCCAGCCCGCCGCCCGCAGTGGTGCACGGCTTCGGCTCGGGCTTCATCATCGACGGCGGCGGGATCATCGTCACCAACCGGCACGTCGTCGAGAACGCCGTGCGGATCACCGTCACCTTGCAGGACAACACCACCCTCCCCGCGATCCGCATCGGCCGTCTCAGCCGGGCCGACATCGCGCTGCTGCGGGTGAAACCCGCCGGCTCGCTGCCCACGCTCAAGCTCGGTGACAGCGACCAGGTGCGGGTGGGCGACAAGGTCATCGCGATCGGCAATCCGCTCGGGCTCGGCGGCTCGGTTAGTTCCGGCATCGTCAGCGGGCTTAACCGCGACATCCGCACCACGCCGTTCGACGACTTCATCCAGACCGACGCGGCGATCAACCACGGCAATTCCGGCGGCCCGCTGTTCGACCGGCGCGGCGAGGTCATCGGCATCAACACGGCGATCTATTCGCCGACCGCGACCAGCGGCTCGATCGGCATCAGCTTCGCCCTGCCGATCAACGACGCGAAATTCGTCATCGAGCAGACGCTGCAATACGGCCGGGTGCGGGCGGGCTGGCTCGGCCTCTCCATGCAGTCGGTGACGCCCGACATCGCCGAGGCGATCGGGCTCGGCATCCCGCGCGGCTCGATCGTCGCCGGGGTCGAGCCCGGCGGGCCGGCGGTCGAGGCAGGGGTGCAGGAGGGCGACGTCATCATGAGCATCGGCACCATGACGCCGCGCGATTCGCGGGCGCTGTGGCGCGCCATCGCGATCGCCCCCCTCGGCAAGCCCATCGAGCTCACGGTCTGGCGCGACGGCCGCGTGCTCACCGTCTCCCCCACGGTGCGCGAGATGGCGCCGTTCGCGGACCCCGACGCG
>DATIMU010000412.1:0-6300 GCA_035475015.1 Acetobacteraceae bacterium | reverse complement strand
GGCGAAGTCACGCTCGAGCTGCGCCGCGGCAACGACTACTCGCTTCTGAACACGGAAAGCCCGAACCTGACCTATCAGCCGGAGCGGCTGAGCATGGAAAAGGTGGACGATGCCGCGTTCACCCCGGCGGATCGCATCGGCCAGCTCACGATGCGCAATCTCGACATCGCCGACACCCGTACCAAGCTGAAGCTCTATTCGGACACCGGCCTGCTATCAAGTCCGGAAGGCGCGCAGATCTTCCAGCTCGAGAACGACAAGGGTTGAAGGCGAGTCATCCGCGATGCGTAGGATGGGTTGAGCGCAGCGATACCCATCATCTGTGAGCGCATGTGGATGCAAGTGATGGGTATTGCTTCGCTCCACCCATCCTACGTGACTAATAAAAATGGCCGGGATTGCTCCCGGCCATTTGCTTTTTTGCGTTCGTAGCTGCGCTCAGCGCGGCGGGGCGACGCCGGGCGGGGGCGGCGGCAGCGCGGCCTGGCCGCCATTGAGCAGCGGCGTGATGCGGCGGACCGTGACGCGCCGGTTGATGCGGCTCGGTCCCTGCGTCTGCTCCTTCAGATATTGCGCGCCGTAGCCCTGCGAGGTCAGGTTCTCGGCCGGCACGTTGAACTGCTGCGTCAGCAGGGTCGCGGCCGATTCGGCACGGCGATCCGACAGCGACAGATTGTCGGTGTCGTTGCCGACCGCATCGGTATGGCCTTCGATCAGGAACACCTCACGCGGGTTGCGCTGGATAGCCCGATTGAGACCGTCGGCGATCACCTGCAGCTTCGCGACCTGGTCGGGCGGGATTTCCCATGATCCGGTCTCGAAGTTGATGCTGTTGACATCGATCGACGGCATCAACTGCCGCACCGACGGGCTGTAGCGGATTTCGTCTAGCGAATATCGCCGCTCGATCCGCTCCACCGGAGGGGCCTCCATGGTGTCGTAGATCAGGTCCGGCGGCGCGTCATCCGAATCGACGATGTAGCGGTCATAGGGGATGCGGATCACCGGCGGCGGCAGATCGACGTAGAAACCGCCAACCGCGCGCGGATCGCGATAGCTGTTGTCGATGATGATGATCTCGCGGCCTTGCTCGTCGCGCCGAATTCGGCGCAACAGCCGGCCATCTGAACTCATGACCGTAATGATCTGCGTACCGTCGGGACGAACCACGATAGTACGATTTTCGCCGCCGAGCCTCTCGGTGCGGATGTCACGCGCCCCAAAACGGAAGCGCTCCATCTCATCGTGACGGACAAATTCCTGTCCGCTGGGATCGCGCACGATGATCCGGCCGGGCTCAGTGATCACCGTGCGACCACCTTCCTGGACTTCGCGACGCTGAGCGCGGAAGTCCTCCATTCGCTGCGGACCGGGTGTCGGCGCACCCCGGGGGATCGGCGTCAGAGCCTGCGGCGACAGCGGAGGCGGCGGCGGCAGTGGCGTTGTGACCTGCGGCGGCGGACGAGTCACCTGGGTCGGCGGCGCGCCCGGAGGCGGAGCGCCCGGCGGCAGGGCACTCTGGCCGCCCGGTGCGGGCGGCTGTCCGGCAGGCGGCGTGCCGGGTCGACCACCAGGTGTCGCGGCAGGCGGAGCACCGGAGGGCGGGGTGGGTTGTGCGGCAGGCGGCGTGGCACCGCGCGGCGGCGCTCCAGGCGCGCCGGGGGGATTGCCCTGAGGTGCCGCTTGCGGCGCTGCGCCCGGGCGGCCAGCAGGCGGCTGTCCAACTGCCGGCGGTGTTGCGGATGGCGCGGGCTGCGCCGGTGTTGCCGACGGTGCGGGAGTCGGCGGCGTGCCCGGACGGCCTGCCGGCGGCGCGCCTGCCGCTGGTGGCGTGGCGTGCGACGGCGGCGTTGCGGCTGGTGGAGCCGCGCTCGGCGCCGGCGGTGTATGGGCCGGAGGCGCGGCAGCAGGCGGTGGCGGCTGGTGCGACGGCGCGCTGGCGGGCGGCGGCGCCGCTGGATGTGCCGGCGAAGCTGCAGAGGGCGGCGGTGGCGCTGCGGGATGTGCCGGAGGCGCGGCCGCAGGTGGGGGCGGCGCAGCGGGGTGCGCGGGCGGCGCCACGGCAGGCGGCGGAGGCGCGGTCGGACGGGCCGGCGGCGGCGGAGCTGCTGGATGTGCCGGGGCGGTAGGCGGCGCCGGCGGGGCATGCGGCGTGGGAGCCGGCGGCGGCGCCGCATGTGGAGGCGGTGGCGGCGGCGCAGCTGGATGCGGAGGCGGTGGCGCAGCTGGATGCGGGGCCGGCGGTGCTGGCTGCGGATGCGGCGCTGCGCCCGGCGCGCCTGGATGTTGCGGCGGAGCGCCAGGAGGCTGGCCATGGGGTGGCTGCTTCGGCTTTCCGTCCGGGCCGACTTCGCCCTGCGCCTGCGCCAGCACCAGCGGGGCAGCATGCGCCTGTGATCCAGAGCTTGCCATCTGCATCGCCGACGCGGCGGTCGTCGCAAGCAGCAAGAGACGAAGTTTGGTCATGTGATCTCGTTTCCCAATATGATTTGGTCGGGCGCGCGATGAACAAATAAGCGTTAGGCCGGAATGTGGCGACGTTCAAATCGCGGCGTCGATTTATTTCCGCCACATTGCAACGCGTGAACGCGCCCATTCATGGCGCATTCAGGCTTTACCTTCAACGGCTTGGATTGGAAACTCAGGCGGGGTATGTCGAGGCCGCATCAGCGGAAGATGCGGCCTCGGGTCGCTCGCAACTGGCCCGTCTCGATTGGGCTCGAGCGTATCGGGCTCAATCCGTCGCCGGATTCGGGGTCGTCGGACTGCTCGGCCCGTGCCCCGGCGATTCCTGCGGCATTTCGCCCGGCAGCTCTCGTGGCGGATTGGGCATGCCGGGCTCGGTGACCGGCGGTGGAATCTCCGGGCTCGGGTTGCCCACCGGATCTTCCGGCGGCGGCACGGTCGGGTGTCCCGGAGTCGCCGGCGGAATCTCCGGAGGTTCGATTGGCATCACAGCGAGACCTTGCGGTTGTCGCCGATGTCCGGGCGGCTGCCGGTCACGGCAGCGGCCGCCATCTTCACGTAACTCACGACCGTACCCGGCGAGTCCCAGAACTCGGCGTCGTCGGGCGCGATCTTGAGTACGCGGATGTTGGGATCATCAGCGCTCTCCCACCATGCTTTCGCCGGTGTCCCGAACAGCTCCTTGATCTTGTTGCGGTCGTTGGAGATGGTCGCCTTGCCGCTGAGCGAGACATATTTCTGGCTGCCCGCGTCGGCGAACGAGAGATTGACGTTCGGATCGCGTGCGATCTCGGTATCCTTGTGGCGGCGGGCGTCGGTGAGGAAATAGACGGTATTCTCGTTGCGCTCGACATAGGCGGCCATCGGCCGCGCCCGCAGCTTGTCGCCATCGTGCGTCACCAGCATCGCGAAGCCGATCTTCTTCATCAAGTCCCAGACGCGGTCCTGATCGCGCGTGTTGTCATCCGTCATGGTTCGCTCCTCGATCATGCTTAGGAACGGCAACGCCGCGGCGCCGTCCGATGTTCCTCGATCGCGGGGCGGAACCGGTCAGCTCCGCAGCAGTCGGGGTTGAACAGCGCGCCGCACTCGGTCGCGCTGGCCTGATGATAGAAGCGGAAGGATGCGCCCTGGTAAGTCACGTCCACGGGGCCGGCGCGCAGCAGATTGATCAGGCGCGACGGCATGGGAGGAAAGGCGCTGCGCTTCAGGCCGGTATGACGTGCTAGCGCGATGACCGCAGCCTGCGGTCCTTGGGGCCAACGCGCCGAACGGCGGCGGCACGTGATCATTGTCGGGAGTCACTGCGGCGTCCCCCGGGGCTCAGAGCGAGCTGTGATAGTCGGTTTTGACGACGACTCCACTGCGAGGTTTGCTCACCATCATTGCTGTCGTCCCTGCCTTGCGCGCAAATGCGCACTGGGCAGGGTAACGTTCACGCCGCCATTTTCCCCGCTGGCTTGCGCTGGCGCAGGAAGCGACCGAGCAGCCGGCGCTTGCCTTTGCGCGGGATCAGGTCGATGTCGCTGACCAGCTTGGCGCCGCCCTTGCGACGTTCCAGCACGATCTTGCGGCTGTGGAAGGCTTCGAGCTCGACCCGGTGAGCGACGCTGACGATGGTTGCCCGCGGCAATTCGCTCGTCACCATCTGCATCATCTTGTCCTGACTCTTGGCATCGAGCGCCGAGGTGGCCTCGTCCAGCACCACGATGTCGGGGCTGTGCAGCAACAGCCGCGCGAAGGCGAGGCGCTGCTTCTCGCCACCGGACAAGGTCTGATCCCACGGCGCTTCCTCCTCGATCTTGTCCTTGAGATGATCGAGCCCGACCTTGTGCAGGGCCTTGCCGATCTCGTCCACGGTCCAATCGTCTGCGGCGCCGGGATAGGCGACCGCGCGGCGTAGGGTGCCGGATGGCACGTAAGGCCGCTGCGGCAGCATGAACAGCCGCCGGTCGGCATGAAAATTGACGCTGCCGCCACCCCATGGCCACAGGCCGGCAATGGCGCGCACCAGCGTGCTTTTGCCGGTGCCGGATTCGCCGGCGACCAAGAGCCGCTCGCCGGGATCGATCACCACCTCGGTCTCCCCGACCACCGCGGTGCCGTCGTCCAGCGTGACCGAGAGATCGTTCAGGCTCAGCATCGCCTCGCCCTCGGTCTCGCCGCGCTTGATGCGGCCAAAGCCGTCGCCGAGCTCGGCGCGCTCCAGTGCATCCAGCGACATCATCAGCGAGGCGATGCGCCGCGCGCAGGCGTTCCAGTCGGCCAGGCTCGGATAGTGGTCGACCAGCCAGCCGAACGCGCTTTGCACGATGGTGAAGGCGCTCGCCGCCTGCATCACCTCGCCAAGGCTCATGCTGCCGTCGAGGAATTTCGGTGCGCATAATAGCAAAGGAACGACGGGAGCAATCAGGCTGGAGCCCTGCGACACCAATGTGGTGCGCATGTGCTGGCCGGCCAGTCGCGCCCATTGCCGCAGCACGTTGCCGAAGGTCTTGTCGATGCCGTCGCGTTCCTCCTGCTCGCCGCCGAGCAGCGCGATGCTCTCGCCATTCTCGCGCAGGCGGGTCAGCGTGTAGCGGAATTCAGCCTCGGCCTGGTTCTTGTCCTCGGAAATCGATACGAAGCGGCGGCCGATCACCAGGATCGAGCCGGAGGCGATCGCGGCATAGAGCACCGCTGCGATAACGAGGAAGCCGGGGATCGTGACCAGCTTGCCGCCGAGATGGATGGTCAGCGCGCCGCCGATGGTCCAGAGCACGACGATGAAGGTCGCGGCCGACAGCAGCGCCGAGGTCACGCCCGCCATGAAATCGACCGGCGAGTCGGTGGCGATGCGCAAATCCTCGGCAATGCGGTACTCGGGATTCTTGTGATCGCCGCTGACCAGGTTGAGCTGATAGTAGCGGCCATTGCCGAGCCAGCGCGTGATCACGCTGCTGGTGAGCCAGGCGCGCCAGCGGCGCTGGATCGCCATCCGCGCATAGACTTGCGCGACGCCGAGCGCAACGCTGCCGATCGCAAGCGGAAAGAACAATGCGGAAAGATGGAAGACGGTGTCCGCGGCGCGCTTCTCGATAGCGTCGAAGATCGCGCGATTCCAGACGTTGATGCCATACTGGACTGCGACATTGGCGACGATCATCACCAGCAGGCCGATCGTGAACAGCCAGGCGAGGCGGTCGCCGTTTCGGCCCCAATAGCCGCGCGCGCTGATCCAGAAGCGCGTCAGCAGATAGCTCTTGCGAACCTGTTCGGCTTCCTCGGGCGAGAGCTCCGGATCGGGCTCGACCACTTCCGGGGGCGGCGGCTCGATCGCGTCGCCGTCTTCGGCCGCGACCTCCGTGATCGGCGCCTTCATCTCCGCCGCAGCCGGTTCAGATGTCGGTCGGGACGTCGTTTGCACCTGCACCATGGTCCGACAACGGAACCGAAATCAGTTGGTTCCGCTACGGTCCCGCGCTCGCGGTGGCGCACCGCCGCCGCTTACTGGCGCGGTGCTGCCGCAGCTGGCGACGAGGCATAAGGTGGTGCCACCTTATGCAGCGTGCGCGACAGCTCCTCGATCGTATAAGGCTTCCGCAGGAGCTCGAAGCCCTGCGCACCCTGCTGCGCCAGCACGTGGCTGTAGCCGGTCGCCAGCACCACCGGCACCGCGGAATCGAGCCGGCGCATCTCCTCGGCGAGCTCGAGGCCGCTCATGCCCGGCATCACCACGTCGGTGAAGACGACGTCGAACTGGCTGCCGCTACCGATCAGCTCCTCCAGCGCGTCCTTGGCGTTGTCGACCAGCGTGGTGCGGTAGCCGAGTTCGGCGAGTGCGTCGGTGGCCGA
>DATIMU010000411.1:0-6325 GCA_035475015.1 Acetobacteraceae bacterium | reverse complement strand
ATCGACACGCCATGATCGACCCGTTCGGCCGGTCCATCACATACCTCCGCGTATCGGTCACCGACCGATGCGACCTTCGCTGCGTCTACTGCATGGCGGAGGATATGACCTTCCTGCCGAAGGCGGAGGTTCTGTCCCTGGAGGAACTCGACCGGATATGTAGCGCATTCATCCGGCTCGGTACCAAGAAGATCCGCATCACCGGCGGCGAGCCGCTGGTCCGGCGTGACGTGATGACCCTGTTCGGCTCACTCGGGCGGCGGATCGGCGACGGACTGGACGAGCTCACCGTCACCACCAATGGCACGCAGCTTGCCCGATACGCGACGGGGTTGCGCGAGGCCGGCGTGCGCCGGGTGAACGTCTCGCTCGACACGCTGGACGGGGGAAAATTCAAGGCGATCACCCGGCTCGGCCGGATGGAACAGACGCTCGACGGCATCTTCGCCGCGAAGGCCGCCGGCCTGGCGGTCAAGATCAACGCGGTGGCGATGAAGGGAGTGAACGAGGACGAGTTCGACGCGATGCTCGCCTGGTGCGGGGAGCATGGCTTCGACCTCTGCCTGATCGAGACCATGCCGATGGGCGACATCACCGGCGATCGGACCGACCAGTACCTCCCCCTCTCGATCGTCCGCAGCCGCCTCCGCAAAAGCTGGACGCTGAGCGAGACCGACTACCGGACAGGCGGCCCCGCCCGCTACTTCACCGTGGAGGAGACCGGCCGAAGGATCGGCTTCATCACGCCGATGACCCACAATTTCTGCGAGAGCTGCAATCGCGTCCGGCTGACCTGCACGGGCACTCTCTATATGTGCCTCGGCCAGGACGATCAGGCCGATCTGCGCCGCGTGCTGCGATCGGGCGGTTCCGACGACGCGCTGCAAGGCGCGATCCTGGAGGCTATCGGGCGCAAGCCCAAGGGCCACGATTTCATCATTGACCGCCGCCACGAGCGCCCGGCGGTGGGCCGCCACATGAGCGTCACCGGCGGCTGAGCAACCCCGGTCGGCCGTCGGGCCCGAGAACCCGACGGCCGACATGGAACGGCTAGTGCGTGCGGGGCCGCGCCACGCTAGTAGGTGCGTGGCTGCACCACCCTAGTAGGTGCGTGGCTGCACCACGCCAGTAGGTGCGTGGCTGCACCACCTTAGTAGGTGCGTGGCTGCACCACGACGGTCCCGCCGGGCGGCGGGGGCGCGGGCTGCTGCACGACGACGGGCGATGTCGCCGGCGTGGCGACCGTCGGCGGGGGGGTGTTGTACGTGCAGGCAGCAAGCGTAAGCGCCGCGAGCGCCGCACCGACCAATGCGCGTGCCGAGAAACCGATCATGTTTTCCTCTGCCCTTCCTGAAAGATGAACCGGAAGCGGTTCGATCGACTTCTACGCGCCCAACGGTCCAGAGTTGCGCGGCCGTGCTGGCGGCATCAGTTCTCCCCGGGCCGCGATCGCAGGGCATCGGCCAGGCTGGCCTGCCCGCTACCCGGCCGGAGCGGCTGGGGCTGCCCGGGTCCCGGCGCCCAGCCGGTCAGCATGGCCAGGCGCAAGCTGACCGGAACCCGCCCGGCCTCGGCCGGCAGGCTCGACAGGGCCAAGGGGAACAGGGACCGGGCCGGCACCCGGCGGTCGCGCAGCCGGATCGCGCTGGCCTCGCCCGCCGCGCGCAGGTCATGCAGCAGGGCGAGCGGATCGGCATAGAGCAGCCGGACCTCCTCCACGTCCGCCACCGGCAGGGCGAAGCCGGCGCGCTGCAGCAGTCCGGCGCAGTCGCGCAGTTCCGGGAAGGGCGAGACACGCGGCGCGGCACCCCCGGTCAGCGCCGCCTCCGCCTCGGTCAGCGCCGCGCGCAACTCGGCCAAGGTGCCGAGCGCGGGCAGGCTGGCGAGCAACAACCCGTCGGGTCGGAGCGTCTGACGCAGCTGGATCAGCGCGCCGGGCAGGTCATTGACCCAATGCAGCGCCAGGCTGGCGACGACCAGGTCAAAGCTCGCCGGCGCGAAGGGCAGCCACTCCTCGTCGGCCGCCACCGCCGGGCCGCCATTGCCGGCGGCCATCGCGGGCGACAGGTCGCAGCTCACGACCGCCATGCCGCGCGCCCGCAGTAGCGGCGCGATCACGCCACGGCCGCCGACATCGAGCGCGTGCGTGAAGCGCCGCGTGGTGTCGTCCAGGCGGTCGAGCAGCCGCTCCGCCGCGTCCCGCAGCACGTCGGACACCCGTTCCACCGTCGCCGCCGCCCGGTCCCGGTGCAGCCGGACCGCGCGCCGGTCGAACACCCGCATCGCATCGCTCATGCCGGCGATGTGCACCCCGCACGACAGCTTTCCAAGCCCGGACCGCAAGCGTTCGTTGCCAAGGGTCAGCCCGCGTGCCTACCCTCCGGCCCCGAAGCGCCGAGGGCATCATCATGAAGCGGATCGACGCACACACGCTGCACGGCTGGATCACCGACGGCCGCGAGCTTGCCATTCTCGACGCACGCGAGGAGGGCGAGTTCGGCACCGGCCATCAGTTCTGGGCGGTGCCCTGCCCGCTGTCGAAATGTGAGCTGCGCGCCCGGGCCCTGCTGCCTTGCCCGACGGCTCGCATCGTATGCGTGGATGACGGGCGGGGCTTGGCGGAGCGGCTAGGGGCGTATCTCGAGGGGATCGGCTTCACCGAGATCGCAGTGCTCGACGGCGGCACCGCCGCGTGGGCGCGCGCCGGCTACGTGCTGTTCAGCGGCGTGAACGTCCCCTCGAAGGCGTTCGGCGAATGGGTGGAGCACCATTTCGGCACCGAGAGCGTCGACGCGCCGGAGCTGAAATCCTGGATCGACAGCGGCCGCGACATGGTCGTGCTCGACAGCCGGACGGCGGAGGAATTCACCCGCATGTCGATCCCCAGCGGGATCAGCGTGCCGGGCGGCGAGCTCGCCTATCGCATCGGCGACCTCGCGCCGGACCCGAAGACGCTCATCGTGGTGAACTGCGCCGGGCGGACCCGCAGCATCCTCGGCGCCGAGAGCCTGCGACGGGCCGGCGTGCCGAACAAGGTGGTGGCGCTGCGCAACGGCACGATGGGCTGGGAGCTGGCCGGGCTGCGCTGCGAGCGGGGCCGCACCGAGCGCTACGGCGCGGGCACGCCGAAATCCGCCCCGCTCGCCCTGACGCGCGCGAAGGCTTTTGCCGAGCAATCCGGCGTCGGCGTCATCGGCGCGATCGACCTCGCACGCTTCGAGGACGACCCGGACCGGACGCTCTATGTGCTCGATGTGCGCGACCCGGCGGAATTCCGCGCCGGCCACCGGCCGGGCAGCCGCAGCGCGCCGGGCGGCCAGCTGGTCCAGGCCACCGACCAGTGGATCGCGGTGCGCGGCGCGCGGATCGTGCTGCTGGATGACAACGGGGTGCGGGCGCGCATGGCCGCCGCGTGGCTGCGGCAGATGGGCCATCGTGACGTGTTCGTGGTGGAGGGCGGCCTCGAGGAGGTGCGCGAATCGGGCACCGCCATCGTCCCGGTGCCGGAGCTGCGCGCGCCCGTGCCGATGATCGACGTGCTCGGCCTCACGCATCTGCTGGATGCCGGAGACCGCACCGTGGTGGTCGATCTCGGCCGCAGCATCGACTATCGCGAGGGTCACATCCCCGGCGCGCATTGGGGCATCCGCACCCGGTTGGACCAGCTGCGCGGGTTGCTCGCGGGCGCCCGCCACGTCGTGCTCACCTCGCCCGACGGCGTGCTGGCGCGGCTTGCGGCGCCGGAGGTCCGTGGGCTCACGGAGGCGGAGGTTCGCGTGCTGGAGGGCGGCACCGATGCGTGGCACGCCTTCGGCCGCCCTCTGGTGAAGGACCGGACCAACCCGCCCGACGCGGCCTGCGTGGATTTCTACCTGCGCCCCTACGACCGCAACACCGGCGTCGAGCAGGCGATGAAGGCCTATCTCTCGTGGGAGATCGACCTGGTGCGCGAGATCGCGCGCGACGGCACCATCCATTTCGGAGTGGGCGACGCTGCCTGACGGGTTCCGCCTGATCGCCACGGCGTGGGATGTTGGGCGCGGTTTCGGTCGCACGGCGCTCGACGTCCTGCTGCCGCCCACCTGCGTCACTTGCGACGTGCCGGTGGACGCGCCGGGACGGCTCTGCGCGGAGTGCTTCGGCCGCACCGGCTTCGTCACCGAGCCGTGCTGCGCGCGCTGTGGCGTGCCGTTCACCCACGCGGCGCAGGGCGGCCCCGAGCGGGTGTGCCCGCGATGCTGGACCCACCCGCCTGCGTTCGACCGCGCCCGCGCCGCGCTGCGTTATGACGCCCAGGCGCGCCGCATGATCCTGCCGCTCAAATACTCCGACCGCACCGAGCTCGCGGCGATGCTCGCCGTCCACATGGCCCGCGCCGGGGCCGCGCTGCTGCGCGAGGCGGATTTGCTCGTGCCGGTCCCGCTGCACCGCGCCCGGCTGTTCCGCCGCCGCTACAACCAGGCGGCGCTGCTCGCCTACGCGGTCGGTCGCACTTCGCGCCGGCCGGTGGTCCCGGACGGGTTGCGACGCCTGCGCGCCACCGCCTCGCTCGGCGACAAGACGGCGGAGCAACGTGCCGCCGAGATGGACAGCGCCGTCGCGGTGCGCCGCAATCGGCTCGCGCGCATCGCCGGGCGGCGCGTGCTGCTGATCGACGACGTGCTGACCTCCGGCGCCACCGCGAACGCCTGCGCGGCGGCGCTGAAGGATGCCGGAGCCGCCGGCGTCGACGTGCTGGTCGCGGCGCGGGTGCCGGACCCGCGGCTCGCATGACGGTCAGATGAGTTCGGTCGTGGCGTTGCAGGGAACGCACCGGCGGGTGCGCGCCCAATTGTTGCCGACCGGCCGCTGCATCCCCGCCCCGCAAGCGTCGCAATAGGACTTGCGGCAGGTCGCGCACCAATGCCAGCGGCCGAACGGGCCGGACGGCATCCAACCGTGCTGGGTCCAGCAGGTCGCGCAATACGGACGTTCGAGAATTTCGCGCGAGTAGCGCAGCGCCCAGGTTCTTGCGACGGGCACCAGCGGATGAAATTTTCCCGTGAGATTGGGTATCGTGTCGAGCGGCCGGACCGTCGCGGTCAGGGTCCGGTCCGCCGTGCCGCCTTCGAACGCGGCGGCACCCCCGGCGCGGCAGAGCGTATTCCAGGCGACGTCCCGAGCACCGATGGCGGCGTTCTGGACATCGTTGAGGGCATTGATCGCGGCCGCGTTCGTGACGTCGATCCGTTCGAGGTCATCGAAGATGCACTCGAAGAACGGCAGGCAGATGACCCGGCCAGGCGTCCCGGGCGCCGACCCTGCCCACGCCTCGATGGATTGCACGGTGTTGTTATGGGACACCAACGTGATCGAGTGCTGGGCATATTTCAGCCAGATCACGTGGTTGCCGCCGAGCGCGTTCTGCGCGAGCTGACGCCCGTTCGCGTTGGTCGCGACCTGCGGCGCCGCGGCGGTGCCCAGCAGCACGTTCATCTGGTCGGCGACCTCGTGGCACGCCGTGTAGTTCCACGGCCCGGTGAGGAATTCCTTCACGATGTTTGGCCCGTCGACGAGGGGGGTCGGGAGGTAGGTCAGGGCCTGCAACGCCAGCGACACGAGCCATTCCGATTCGTTGCCGTGAATGGATTGCCTGAAAACCTGCGCGTGTGGGCCGATCATGTGGCCGCTCCCCTCGAACATTGAGGGATGATCTTACCATGTCAACAGCCAAAAGTTGCATTCCGCCTCGTCTATGCAATCGAAGATGCATGGCGGGGGAGACGCTACAGGATCGGGCCGATCGGCTCGCCGCCCAGGAGCACCTGCCCGATCGGCTCGAAATTGGCGAGGCGCGCCTGGATCTGCTGGCTCACCGTGTGGAGGTCGCGGAAGCGTCGCTCCAGGGCGCTGCCGATGAAGATGCCGTCCGTGCCGGCGGCCTTGTAGGCGTAGTCGCCGACCTCCGCCGCGACCTGCAAGGCGTGGATCGCCGCGAGCCGCACTCGGGCGCGCGGCGCGAGGCCGAGCGGCTCGGATGGGTCCGCGATGGTCCACGCCTCATTGAGCGCCTCGGCGAGAAAGGCGCGCGCCGCCGCGAGCCGCGCCTCGGTCTGCGCGAGCTGCAGATGCACGACGGGATTTTGCGCCAGCGGCACGATGCCGCGCGGGGTCTTGCTCGACGCGACGGCGACGAACTCGTCGAGCATGGCGCGCGCGATGCCGAGCGCCACCGACGCGCAGCCGACCGAATAGAGTCCCATCTGGCTGAAGCAGTACAGCTTGCCCGGCGTGCGGACGGCGCGCATGTCCTCGCGCGTGGCGCTGAATTCCTCCGGAACGAACA
>DATIMU010000410.1:0-3453 GCA_035475015.1 Acetobacteraceae bacterium | reverse complement strand
TGGACCCTCGGGCGGGCCGACATTCTCCCGGTCGACGATTTCGGCGTCCGCGAGGGCTATCGGGTGCTCTACGGGCTCGACGCCCAGCCTCGGCCGCGCGATCTCGCCGAGATCGGGCAGGTATGGGCTCCGTGGCGGAGTTATGCGGCGTGGTATTTGTGGCGGGCCTCGGATGAGGCGCGGCAGGCGGCGGTGGCGACGTCGCGGGCGTGAAGCCCCTCACCTAGCCAAGAACGCCTCAACGACACCCACGAACGCCGCCGGGTTGTCGGCGTGGACCCAGTGCCCGGCATCCTTCACGGTCACGAAGCGCGCCGCCGGAAATAGCGCGCGGATTACCGGCCGGTGCTCGGGGCAGATATAGTCGGAGCGTGCGCCGCCCATGAACAGGGTCGGTCCGGAATAGCCGGCACCTGCTGGCGCCTCCCAGCCCTCGATCTCCGGTAGCGCGGCCGCGATCTCGTCGAGGCCGATCCGCCACGCCGGCTGCGCGCCGGGCCGAAAATTTTGCAGCAGGAACGCCCGCAGGCCTGCGTCCGGAATCGCCGCGGCGAGCTGCGCGTCGGCCGCCGCGCGGGTCAGTCCCGACGTGAGCGGCAGCGCCTGGAGGACGGCGGCCAAATCGCGGAAAGCTGGCGGGTAGGAAATCGGAGAAATGTCGGCGACGATCAGCCGGCGCACCGTGTCGGGCCGATCCAGCGCGAGACGCATCGCGACCTTGCCGCCCATCGAGTGACCGAGCAGAGCGGCCGGCAGCGCGGCGCGGGTGGCGAGCGTGCCGAACACGTCCTCGGCCATCGCGTCGTAGCCCATCGCCGGGTCGTGCGGGCTGGCGCCGTGATTGCGCAGGTCGAGTGCGATGCAACGGAACCGGCGCGCGAATTGGCGCTGCACGCTGGCGAAATTCTGCGCGGAGCCGAACAGCCCGTGCAGCAGCACGAGCGACGGCCCCTCCCCGGCCTCGGTCGCGTGCAGGATCAAGCCTCGGCGACCCGCAGCATGATCTTGCCGATATGCGCGCTGCTCTCCATCAGCCGGTGCGCCTCGGCCGCCTCGGCCAGCGGGAACACCCGGTGGATCACCGGGCCGCAGCGCCCGGCATCCAGCAGCGGCCACACGCGCTCGCGCAACTCGGCCGCGATCGCCCCCTTCTGTGCCGTGCTGCGCGGGCGCATGGTGGAGCCGGTGATCGTCAGCCGCTTGGTCATCACCTGCACGAAATCGAAGCTTTCTACCTTTGACCCCTGCAGGAAGGCGATCAGCACCAACCGTCCGTCCATCGCCAGCGAGCGGATGTCGCGCGCGAGATACGGGCCGCCGACCATGTCGAGGATGACGTCGACGCCGCGCCCGCCGGTGATCCGCTTGATCTCGGCGGCGAAGTCGGCGGTGCGGTAGTTGATCGCCTCCGCGGCACCCGGCCGGCGGCACGCCGCGACCTTCTCGTCCGACCCGGCGGTGGCGTAGACCGTCGAGCCGAACGCGGTCGCGAGCTGGATCGCGGTCACGCCGATCCCCGAGCTGCCGCCATGCACCAACGCGCTCTCGCCGGATGCCAGCCGGCCGCCCTGGAACAGGTTGGCCCACACGGTGAAATAGGTCTCGGGGAGTGCGGCGGCGCGGATCGCGTCGTAGCCGGCCGGCCAGGGCAGGCATTGCGGCGCCTGGGCGATGCAATATTCCGCGTATCCGCCGCCGTTGGTCAGGGCGCACACCCGATCGCCAATCTTCCACTCGCGCACCTCCGGGCCGGCGGCGACGACCTCGCCGGCGATCTCGAGGCCGAGCAACGGGCTGGCGTCGGGCGGCGGCGGGTAGGAGCCTTGGCGCTGCGCCACGTCCGGGCGGTTCACCCCGGCTGCCAGCACGCGCACCAGCACCTCGTCCGGCTTGGGGGCGGGGACCGGACCGCGAACCGGCTTCAGCACATCCGGGCCGCCGGCGCCCTCGGCCGCGATATGGGTCATGGTCTGCGGGACGTTCATGCCGATGTTCTCCCGGAGGCCTCCGGCAGGAACCTGGGAGGCCTCCGGCGGGAACCTCCGCGCCCGCGCCTGGGGCGTCAAGCCACCCCGCAACCAGTGCTGGCGGGCCGTGTTCGGTTCCGCCTAGGATCACGGCAACAGAGAGGGAACGGCGCGATGCGTATTCACAACCTGTACGCCGACGCGAACGGCGAATCGCATTTCCGCGACATCACCGTCGATTGGGTGGAGGAAGGGCGCGGCGGCAAGATGTCGAAGCGCCTGCCAGCGACCGGCATCATCTTCCGCGAGACCGCCGGCGCCTACGACCTCGACTGGCACCCGGCGCCGCGCCGGCAGTACATCATCAACCTCGATGCCGGCGTGCAGATCACCGCGAGCGACGGCGAGAGCCGGACCATCCGCGCGGGCGAGGTCATCCTGGTGGAGGACACCAGCGGCAAGGGCCATCTGTCCAAATCGGTGGAAGCGAAGATGCGCCACTCGATCTTCGTGCCGGTGGAATAACCAAGCGAGCAAGTCGAATCCAGCGAGCAACCCGGGAGCAACTTGAATGCCGACCACGACATCCGAGCCGGTGACGCCGAGCGGCCTCAATCACCTGGTGCTGAACGTCCGCGACATCGAGGAGAGCCATCGGTTCTGGACCGAGATCATCGGCTTCCGCCAGGTCGGCGAGCTGAAGGCGACGCCGAGCCGGCCGAACCCGCCGAGGATGCGCTTCTACAGCGGCGACCATTCCGGCCGGATGAACCATCACGATGTGGCATTGGTCGAGAACACCGCGCTGCCGGCGCCGCCCGCCGAATGGGGCATGTTCGGGATGCCGACGGCGATCAACCACATCGCCATCGCCCTGCCGAACCGCGAGGCGTGGCTGCGCCAGCTCGAATACCTGCAGAGCCGCGGCGTGAAGTTCAATCGCCGGGTCGAGCACGGCATGACGCACAGCCTCTACATCAACGACCCCAACGGCTACGGCGTGGAGCTGCTCTACGAGCTGCCACGCGAGGTGTGGGAGGGCGACATCGACGCCGCGCTCAATTTCGCCGTGTCGCTGCCGACCGAGGGACCGGAGGCGCTGGCCGACCGCGCCGAGGACGTGCCGGTGTTCCGGCAGCCGCAAGTGGCGGAATAAATTCCGCCCTACCGGTTCGTCCAAATCGCCGCCGCCGCTGCGTCCGCCTCCTCGGGGGCGCGAGCCCGGCCGAGGCCAACCAGCGCCATCGCGATCGTCGCGCAAACGATTGCCTCGGCCGCAGCGGGCGCGGCTTCCCCGCGCCACAACGCCGCAAGCAGGCTCGGATCATCCTCGCGGAGAGGCGGCCCCGAAGGAGAATTCCAGGCTGGCAAGACCAACTCGGCGCGGCCCTGCTCGCGATCCCAGAGATGCGCGGCGAGCGGCTTGGCCGGATTGCGCTCGGCCTCTCCGCCGCCGCCCTTGAGCACCAGGAGGCGCGGCCGGCCG
>DATIMU010000409.1:0-1622 GCA_035475015.1 Acetobacteraceae bacterium | reverse complement strand
AAGCGCCGCGTTTGCCCACCTGCGGGACATGGTGCGCGCGTTCCTCGCCGAGACCGGCCGCACCGCGGAGGTGGCCTGCTTCGATGTCGCCGGCCCCGTTCTGGCGGGTCGCGCCCGGCTGACCAATCTGCCCTGGGTGCTCGACGAGGAAGGCTTGCGGCGCGACCTCGGGCTCAGGCGCGTGATGCTGCTCAACGACCTCAAGGCGATCGCCTACGCGGTGCCGCGGCTCCGGCCGGACGAGCTGCAAGTGCTCAATGCTGGTCGCCCCGAGCCGCATGGGCCACTCGCGGTGGTGGCACCCGGGACCGGTCTCGGCGAGGCCTTTCTCGTGTGGAGCGGGAGCGAGTATATCGCCTGCTCGTCCGAGGGGGGCCATGCCGATTTCGCGCCGGCCAACGCGCAGCAGGCGGAGCTTTGGCGCTATCTGTCGAAGCGATATGGTCACGTCGCCTACGAACGGGTCTGCTCGGGCAGCGGCATCCCGAACATCTACGACTTCCTGCGCGACGCGGGAGAGGCGGCCGAGGCGCCGGGCTTCGCCGGGCGACTGGCGGGTGTCACGGATCGGACGCCGCTGATCGTCGAGGCGGGACTGACCGACCCGATCGGCAATCCGCTTTGCGCCGCGGCGCTCGACATCTTCGTGTCCGTGCTCGGTGCCGAGGCGGGGAACATGGCGCTGAAGGTGATGGCGACCGGCGGGGTCTATCTGGCCGGGGGGATGCCGCCGCGGGTCCTGGAGCGGCTCGGGGAGGGCCGGTTCATGCGTCCATTCGCCGGCAAGGGGCGCCTCTCCGAGGTGCTGCAGGCGATCCCGGTCAACGTGGTCATCGCCCGCGCGGCCCTCATCGGCGCGGCGCTGTACGGCTTGGACCGGTTCAGGGAAGCCTGACCGGGCGCGGTCTCAAAGGCACGCAGGCGACATTCAGGGCAGGCGCATGGCACGGCACACCGATCTCGACCAATTGGCGATCAACACGGTCAGGACCCTGACCATGGACGCCATCCAGAAATCGCAGTCCGGCCATCCCGGCACGCCGATGGGCGCGGCGCCGACCGCCTACGGGTTGTGGCAGCGCGTGCTGCGCTACGATCCAGGCGATCCCGGCTGGATCAATCGTGACCGCTTCGTGCTTTCGAGCGGCCACGCCTCGATGCTGCTCTACAGCCTGATCCATCTCGCCGGCATCAAGGCCGTCGCCGCATCCTATGAGGGCGAGGCGCGGGACGCGGTGACGTTGCAGGACATCGAGACGTTTCGACAGGCGGGCAGCCGCTGCCCGGGGCACCCCGAATACGGCTGGACCTCGGGTGTGGAGACGACCACCGGCCCGCTCGGGCAGGGGGTTGCCACCAGCGTCGGCATGGCCGTCGCAGCGCGCTGGCTGGGGGCCACCTACAACCGGCCGGGCTTCGACATCTTCGACTTCAACGTCTACGCGCTGTGCGGCGACGGCGACATGATGGAGGGGATTTCGAGCGAGGCCGCGTCGCTCGCCGGGCATCTGCGGCTGTCCAATCTTTGCTGGATCTACGACAGCAACCGCGTCACCATCGAGGGCCACACCGACATCGCCTTCACCGAGGATGTCGGCGCACGGTTCCTGGCCTATGGCTGG
>DATIMU010000408.1:0-3364 GCA_035475015.1 Acetobacteraceae bacterium | reverse complement strand
TATCTCACCCGCCAGTTCTTCACCCTGCTTGGCGAGCGGCTGGGCGAGTCGGTCGTGCTGATGATCGCCGAGCATGACGGCAAGCCCGTCGCCGGCGCGCTCAACCTGGCCGGGGCGGATACACTATACGGCCGCAACTGGGGCTGTCGGGGCGACTGGCCGTTCCTGCATTTCGAGCTCTGCTACTACAGGGCGATCGACTGGGCTATCGCGCACGGGCTCAAGCGCGTCGAGGCCGGCGCACAGGGGCGGCACAAGATCCAGCGCGGCTACGTGCCCCGCCCGACCTTCTCGGCGCATTGGATCGCCCATGCCGGGCTGCGCCGCGCCATCGCCAACTTCCTCGACGAGGAGCGCCCGGCGATCCTGGCCGACATGGCGGCGCTGGCCGACGAATCGCCGTTCCGCAAGGGCGGCGAGACCGACTGATCCGGCCAGCCAACGAGAATGTGACCGCCGTTGGGGCCCTGGCGGGGCCAGTGTGGCGACCTCCTGCCGTGGTGCGGGTCCACCGCTCCGGCCTCGAAAGGGTCCGCACGCATGAATGCCTGTGCCCTTGCGCTGGTTCTTCTCATCGACGTCTCCGGCTCCGTGTCGCCGGACCGCTATGAATTGCAGCACTCGGGCGTCGCCCAGGCGCTCACCGATCCGCACGTGCAGCACGTCCTGCTGTCGCAGCCGGGCGGCATGGCGATCACCGTCATCGAGTGGAGCGACCGACGGCACGTCGTGGTGCCCTGGCACATGGTGCAGGCGGCCGACGACGTGAGCGCGGTCGCCGAAACGCTGCGGGGCGCGCAGCGCAGCATGACAGGCTCCACCGCGATGGGCGACGCGATGGCCGAGGGAGTGACCACCCTCGACCGCGCGCCATGTGAACCCGTCCGCAAGGTGATCGACGTCTCCGGCGACGGCCGCAACAACGATGGCAGCATCGCTCCCGATGACGTGCGCGTCCGCGCCCACGCACACGGGATCACCATCAACGGCCTGCCGATTCGCGGCGACGAGCCCGACGTGGCCGACTATTACCGCGCCCACGTCGTCACCGAGGACGGCTTCGTCATCGAAGCCAAGAGCTTCGACGATTTCGCCGTCGCGATCCGCTACAAGCTGCTCATGGAAATCAGCGCGCGCTGATCCCCTCACCCCGACCCTCTCCCGCAAACGGGAGAGGGAGAAGAAAGCCCTCTCCCCTGCTTGGGGAAGAGGGTTGGGTGAGGGGGCTATGCTCCGATGTGGGGGTAAGCCGCCCTTACCCGATGACGCCGCCCGCCCGCAGCTCCTTGATCTCGCCCGCGCTAAACCCGCCCTGCCCCAGCACCTCGTCGGTATGCGCCCCCCGCTCGGGCGCCGCGCGCACCTCGGCCCGTGTGCGCGAAAAGCGCGGCGCCGGCCCGGGCTGTTTCACACCCTGCACGTCGACATAAGCCCCGCGCGCGCGGGCGTGCGGATGCTCCGGCGCCTCGGCGATCGACAGCACCGGCGCGAAGCAGATGTCGGTGCCCTCCATGATGCGGCACCACTCGTCCCGCGTCTTGCCGCGAAACACCGCTGTCAGCCGCTCCTTCATCTGCGGCCAGCTGTTGCGATCGAGCTGCGCCGGCAGATCCTGTCCGGCGAGCCCGGTCTTCTCCAGCAGCAGCTTGTAGAATTGCGGTTCGATCGAGCCGATGCAGACGAACTTGCCGTCGGACGTTTCATATGTTCCGTAATAATGCGCCCCGCCGTCCAGCATGTTGGCGCCGCGCTCGTCTTTCCAGAGCCCCGCCGCGTGCATCCCGAAGATGCCGCCGAACAGCGCCGCCGCGCCGTCCACCATCGCGGCGTCGACCACCTGCCCCTGCCCCGAGCGCATTGTCTCCAGCAGCCCGCACACCATGCCAAACGCCAGTAGCATCCCGCCGCCGCCGAAATCGCCCACCAGGTTGAGCGGCGGCATCGGCTTCTCCGGCGAGCCGATCGCGTGCAGCGCGCCGGTCAGCGCGATGTAATTGATGTCGTGCCCCGCCGCCTTCGCCAGCGGCCCCTCCTGCCCCCAGCCGGTCATCCGCCCATAGACCAGCTTCGGATTGCGCTTGAGCGCGACATCGGGACCGATGCCGAGCCGCTCGGCGACACCGGGGCGGAACGGCTCCATCAGCCCATCCGCTTTGTCAGCGAGCCGCAGCACAACCTCGGCACCGCCCGGCTTCTGCAGATCGACCGCGATCGAGCGGCGCGAGCGGCCATGCACGTTGTAGCGTGGGTCGGCGTAACGCGCCGGCGTGTTGGGATTGACGCGATCGACCCGTACGATGTCGGCGCCGAGATCGCCCAGCATCATCGCCGCCATCGGCCCCGGCCCGATCCCTGCCACCTCGATCAGCTTGATTCCCGAAAGCGGACCCATGTTTCTCTCCGTGTCAATCTGCGTCAGTAGCCGTTCAAGGCCGCGTAGCGGTCGCGATGAAACGCGCTGGTGCCGAAGGTCGCCAGCGCGACGCGCGCGCGCTTTGTAAAGAAACCAATCTCGTGCTCGTCGGTCATGCCGATGCCGCCGTGCATCTGCACGCCCTCGTTGCCGACCAGGAAAAATGTATCGTTCGCCTTGGTCTTGGCGAGGCTCGCCAGCGCCGCCACGTCGTTGGCGCCCTCGTCGAGCCCCGACAGGCACGCCAGCACCGCCGAGTGCGTCACCTCGAGCTCGCAGAACATCTGCGCCGCGCGATGCTTCAGTGCCTGGAACGAACCGATCGCCACGCCGAACTGCTTTCTGTCCTTCAGATACTGCACGGTGCGCTCGAAGCATTCGTTCGCGCTGCCCAGCATCTCGGCGGCCAGCCCCGCCCGCGCCCGGTCGAGCACCGCTTCGAGCACATCGGAACCGCCGTCGATCGGCCCGAGCGCCGCCTCGTCCGCCACCTCGACGTCCTTGAGCGTGACGATCGCGGCGTTGCGGCTGTCGACCATGATGGTGCGCGTGCGCGACATGCCGGGTGCCGACGCCGGCACGAGAAACAGCGTGATCCCGCCGCGATCGTTGACGCCGCCCGCGGTGCGCGCGGCCACGATCAGCGTGTCCGCGACATGCCCGTCCAGCACGAAGGTCTTCTTGCCGCTCAGCCGATAGCCGCCGCCATGCTTCTTCGCAGCCGTCGCGATCCGCGTCGGCGCGTGGTGCGGGCCTTCCTCCAGCGCCAGCGCGAAGATCGTGTCGCCGGCGACGAGGCCGGGCAGATGCGTGTCCTTCTGCATCCCGCTGCCGGCCAGCACCAGCGCGCTCGCGCCGATCAGCGACGTGGAGAGCAGCGGCGTCGCGGCAAGCGTGCGCCCCGCCGCCTCCATCACCAGCCCGAGCCCGACATGGCCGAACCCCGAGCCG
>DATIMU010000407.1:0-2175 GCA_035475015.1 Acetobacteraceae bacterium | reverse complement strand
CAGCTACTTCCCGTTCACCGAGCCGTCGATGGAGGTGGACATCGGCTGGAACCGCCGCACCGGCGAGCTCGGCGCCGGCGGCGACTGGCTGGAGATTTTGGGCAGCGGCATGGTGCATCCCCGCGTGCTGGCGAATTGCGGCCTCGACCCGCGCGAGTGGCAGGGTTTTGCGTTCGGCATGGGGGTCGAGCGCGTCACCATGCTCAAGCACGGCATCGCCGACCTCCGCCCATTCTTCGAGAGCGACATCCGCTGGCTGCGGCACTACGGCGCGAGCCCGCTCGCGCCGGTGATGCTGCACGAGGGGGTGTGAGGCGATGAAATTCACCCTCTCCTGGCTGCGCGACCACCTCGACACCGACGCCCCGCTCGACCGCATCACCGACACCCTGACCGTGATCGGGCTGGAGCTGGAAAGCGTGGAGGATCGCGGCGCGACGCTGGCCCCGTTCTGCATCGCGCGCGTCATCGAGGCGGCGCCGCACCCCAACGCCGACCGTCTGCGCGTCTGCCAGGTCGATGCCGGCGATGGCATCGTCTCGGTGGTCTGCGGCGCACCCAACGCGCGCACCGGCATGAAGGGCGTGTTCGCCGCGCCTGGCAGCTTCATCCCGGGCTCCGGCATCACGCTCAAGATCGGAGAAATCCGTGGCGTGCAAAGTGCCGGAATGCTGCTCTCCTATCGCGAGATGGGGCTGGGCGAGGACCACACCGGCATCGTCGAACTGCCCGAGGACGCGCCGGTCGGCGCCGCCTACGCCAAATGGGCCGGGCTCGACGATCCGGTCATCGAGATCGGCGTGACGCCCAATCGGGGCGATGCGCTCGCCATCCGCGGCATCGCCCGCGACCTCGCCGCCGCCGGCCTGGGCACGCTGAAGCCGTGGCATCCCGCCCCCGTCCCGGCCGCGTTCGAGGGCGGCCTGCAATGGAAGATCGAGTGGCCGGAGGCGTGCCCCTGGGTGCTGGGGCGCACCATCCGCGGCGTGCGCAACGGGCCCAGCCCGAAATGGCTCCAGGACCGGCTGACGGCACTCGGTCTGCGCCCGATCAACGCGCTGGTCGATGTGACCAACTACTTCACCCTCGACCTCGGCCGTCCGCTGCATGTCTTCGACGCCGCCAAGGTCTCGGGCAACACCCTCACACTCCGGCCGGGCGCGGGGGAAACCTTCCATGCGCTCAACGGACGCGACTACACCGCGACGCCGGAGGATTGCGTGATCGCGGATGCCGTCGGGGTGCAATCCCTGGCCGGGGTGATCGGCGGCGAGGCGACGGGCTGCGACGAGGGCACCACCAGCGTCTTCGTGGAATGCGCGCTGTTCGACCCGATCCGCGTGGCACTCACCGGCCGCCGCCACCAGATCGTCTCCGACGCCCGCCAGCGCTTCGAGCGCGGTATCGACCCCGCGCTGATGCCGGACGCCACCGAGGCGGCGACGCGGATGATTCTGGACCTGTGCGGCGGCGAGCCCGGCGCGGTGGTGAGCGCCGGCAGCGAGCCCGCCTGGCAGCGCGACGCGACCATGCGGTTCGAGCGGCTGGCCGGGCTCGGCGGCGCCGATGTCCCGCCCGACGAGGCGGTTGCCGCGCTCGAGCGGCTCGGCTTCACGGTGCGTCAGCGCGATGCGGCGCGCGTCACCGTCGCGGTGCCGTCCTGGCGCAACGACGTGGCCGCCCAGGTGGCGCTGGATCAGGCCGACGCGCTGCCGGCCTCGGGCGTCGCGGCGGAGGGCTGCGCCGAGATCGAGCCGGAATGCGACCTCATCGAGGAGGTGCTGCGACTGCGCGGCCTCGACGCCATCCCGCCCGTGTCGCTGCCCCGCGCCGCCCCGGTCCCGGCCGCGACGCTGAGCCCGGCGCAGGCCCGCACCGCCCTGGCCCGCCGCACCCTCGCCGCCCGGGGCCTCGCCGAGTGCGTGACGTTCAGCTTCATGGCGGCCAAGGAGGCGGCGCTGTTCGGCCCGGCCCAAGAGAGCCTGCGCCTGCTCAACCCGATCGCCGCCGACCTCGACCAGCTGCGTCCCACGCCGGTCGCCACACTGGCCTTCGCCGCCGCACGCAACGCAGCGCGCGGCTTCCCCGACGCCGGCCTGTTCGAGATCGGCCCCGCCTTCGCCGCCGAGGCACCCGACAGCCAGCGCCTGGTCGCCGCCGGCCTGCGCGCCGGCA
>DATIMU010000406.1:0-12570 GCA_035475015.1 Acetobacteraceae bacterium | reverse complement strand
ACGCGGCGCGTCAAGCAGCTCAACCTGGTCGGCCCCGCCGGCTTCGTCTCGATGGAGGACGGCTGCATCGGCGGCTTCGTCGAGCGCGGCGCGGCGTCGGCCTCGGAGGAGACCTCGATCCTGGAGATGGGCGGCACCGGCACCGAGACGCAGGACACCCGCACCACGGAGGCGGCGGTGCGCGGCTTCTGGAAGCTGTGGCGCGGGATGGTCGGGCACTGAGCTTATGGCGCCAGCCGACACCCTGCTCCGCCTCGCCGCGCTGAACACCGCTTATGCGCGCGCGATCGACACCGACCGGCTGGAGGAATGGCCCGGCTTCTTCCTCGAACGCTGCGTCTATCGCATCACGTCAGCGGATAATCACCGGCGCGGCCACGCCGCCGGCATCGTCTACGCCGATTCCCGCGCGATGCTGGCCGACCGCATCGCCGCGTTGCGCAACGCCAACATCTACGAGCGCCAGTGCTATCGCCACATCGTCGGGATGCCGTCGATCCTCGAGGCCGATGGCGACATGATTTCCGCCGAAACATCGTTCGTCGTGGTTCGGACATTGCGCGACGGGCGGATGGACCTGTTCGTCGCCGGCGCCTATCTCGACCGCGTGCGCGACGAGGCCGGCACGCTGCGTTTCGCCGAGCGCATCGTGGTGTGCGACAGCTCGCGATTCGACACGCTGGTCGCGATCCCGCTTTGAGCGAGAAGCGACCCCTCCCCCAACCCCCTCCCGCAAGGGGAGGGGGCTTTCTTCTCCCTCTCCCCTTGCGGGAGAGGGCCGGGGTGAAGGGTATTCTGGCCGCGACCCTGTTCCTCGCCCTCGCCACGCCCACCCAAGCCGCCGAACCAACCAAGATCGGCACGATCGATACCACCTTCCGCGTGCTCGGCCGCAACGATCGCATCCTGGTCGAGCGCTACGACGATCCCGCGGTCGCCAACGTCTCCTGCTACGTCTCGCGCGCCGAAACCGGCGGCGTGAAAGGCTCGTTCGGCCTCGCCACGGACCCCAACCGCTTCTCCATCGCCTGCCGCGCCACCGGCCCGGTCAGCGTGCCCGACAAGCTGCCCGAGAAAGCGGTGGTGTTCGGCGCCTCGGCCAGCCCGTTCTTCAAGGAGATCCGCGTCTCCCGCCTGTTCGACGCGGAGAAGCGCGTGCTGGTCTACGTGGTGTGGTCCACCGTCGCGCTGAGCACCGGCGGCAGCGCGTTCAACAGCGTGACGGCGGTGCCGCTCGACACGCGCTGAGCCCGGGCTGTTCAAGCGGCCCGGTTCGCGCCACGCTGCCGGACGCCAACGGGAGATCGCGGAATGTCGGAACTCACCCTGGAGAAAGCGCAGGCGATGGTCGCCGCCGCACTCGCTCACGCGCGGGCGGCGAAATTCCAGCCGCTCGCCGTCGCCGTGCTCGACGCGCGCGGCGTGCTGAAGGCATTCGCCGCCGAGGACGGAACCAGCCTGCGCCGCGCGGAGATCGCCCACGGCAAGGCGCATGGCGCGATCTCGATGGGGATCGGCTCGCGCGCGTTGGCCCGCGCGGCGGCGGAGCGCCCGCATTTCGTCGCCGCCGTGACGCACGCGGTGGGCGGCTCGCTGATCCCGGTGCCAGGCGGCGTGCTGATCCGCTCCGGCGCCGGCGCGGTGCTCGGTGCGGTCGGCGTGACCGGCGACACCTCCGACAACGACGAGGCGGCGGCGCTGGCGGGGATCAAGGCGGCGGGCTTCACCGCCGACCCCGGCGCCGGCTGATCCGGCGCCCGGCGTGCGGTTCGCGCTGACGCTCCGGCTGGCCTGTGCGCTCACCCTCGTGCTGGGCGGCGCGTCATGCGCGCGCGGCCAATCGGCGCATGAGCAATCGGCGCATGAGCAATCGGCCGGGAGCGGCGTCGCGCTTTCGGCGGAATACGACCGGTGCCTCGCGAGTGCCACGGCCAACGCGGACATGTACCGCTGCGTCGACGCCGAGCGCGCCCAGTGGGACGCACGGCTGAACGCCGCCTACCAGGCGATCCTCGCCGCCGCCGAGTTCGATGCGCGGGGCAAGGCCGAGTTGCGCGAAGCCCAGCGCTTCTGGCTGACCTTCCGCGACAAGGGCTGCGAAGCGGAGGGCGACCTGTTCGCGGCCGGCGGCACGGCGGCGCCGCTGATCGCGGCGGATTGCGTCCTGGCACAGACCGCGCGCCGCGCCGCCGATCTGGAGCGCATCGAGAAATCCGGCGCCCGCGCGCCATAACCGAGGGGGAACGGCAACGATGGCCGACGCGGACTACGCCAGATGCCTGGCCTTCGTGCTCGAAGCCGAAGGCGGCTACGTGGATGATCCGCTGGACCCCGGCGGGGCCACCAATCTCGGCATCACGCTGCGCGTGCTGACCGAGTGGCGCCACACCGCCGTCACCAAGCAGGAGGTGCGGGATCTCACGCCCGAGGAGGCGGGGGCGATCTATCGCGCGCGCTACTGGAACACCACGCGCTGCGGCGACCTGCCGGCGGGCGTCGATCTGATGGTGTTCGACGGCGCAGTCAATCTCGGCCCGGCGCAGTCGGCGCGGATGCTGCAGGCGGCGGTCGGCACCACGCAGGACGGCTCGATCGGCCCGATCACGGTCGACGCGGCCCGCGCCCACAACGCGGTCGCCACGGTCGAGACGATCGCCGCCGCCCGTCTCGCCTTCTACCGCTCGCTACCCACCTTCGGCCATTTCGGCGCCGGCTGGACCGCGCGCGTCTCGCGCGCCAAGGCGCTCGCGTTGCAGCTGGCCGGCGGTGCGGCGTAGGGCGGACTTCAGTCCGCCACCTTCCTAATCGTGACCCACCAGGCGGTGATAGTTGCGGCCGAAATAGATCAGCGCCTCGCGCGAGTCACCGACCTCGATCGCGTCCACCTCGGCGAAGAACACCGTGTGCGTGCCGATCTCGACCTGCTCGGTGATGTGGCAGTCGAACGCCACCGTGGCGTCGGTCAGCACCGGCGCGCCGGTGGCCAGCGTGTGCCAGGTGCCGGTGTCGAAGCGCGCCGACGCCTCGTGCTCCGTCAGCCCGGCGAAGATCGTCGATAGATCCTCGTGGCCGCCCGCCAGCGTGTTGACACAGAACACCCGGTTCTGCACCAGCGGCGGATAGGAATCGTTGGTGCGGTTGACGCAGACCAGCAGGGTCGGCGGCGTATCGGTCACGCTGCACACCGCCGAGGCGGTGAACCCGGCGCGGCCCCCCGGGCCGTCCGACGTCACCACGTTCACGGCGGCGCCGAGGCGGGCCATCGCTTCCCGGTAGGCTTGCTTGCTGACCGCCACGCCGTGCTCCGTGTGCTGCGAACCAATGCTACCGGACAGTATGGACCATCGCCCTGCAGCGGGCAAAACACGCCCGCGAAAAAGGCGCCGCGATCTCGCGCGGCGCCCCTCTCCATCGGCCAGGTCGGCGCCGACCTAGGCCTTGTCGATCGCGTCCTTAGCGGCGTCCTTGGCTCCGCCGACCGCGTTCTGCACCTCGCCCGCCGCCTTGTCGGCCTTGCCCTCGGCCTGTGTCTTGGCGTCGCCCGTGACCTTGCCCCAGGCTTCCTTCACGGCGCCCTTGGCCTTCTTGCCAATGCCCTCGGCCCGATCCTTGTCCACCATGCGGCTTCTCCTTCAGGCTGTTGCGAGCCTATCCAACGGTGGCACGCCCTCTCGGTTGCGCAACCACCGATGAAAGAGGGGGGGCGACATCTTCCAGCGAGCGGCGTTCGGCCGGCACGCCAAGCACCGCCTCGAACCCCGCCGCGATCACCATGAGCGCGCCGCCGAGCAGATAGCCCCACAGGATCTCGCCGCGTGCGCCGCTCTCGATCAGCACACCGAACAGCGCCGGCCCGGCGATCCCGCCGACCGCGATGCCGAAGGCGTAGAACAGCGAGATCGCCACCGCGCGCACCTCCAGCGGGAAGCTCTCGCCCACCGTGAGATAGGCGGAACTCGCCGCCGCGCTGGCAAAGAAGAAGATCACCGTCCAGGCGGCGGTCTGCTGCACCGCGTCCAGCACGTTGGCGGCGAACAGCCAGCCGGTGATCGCCATCAGCACGCCGGACAGCGCGTAGGTCGCGGTAATCATCGTCTTGCGCCCGAGGCTGTCGAACAGCCGCCCGAGCAGCAGCGGGCCGGCGAAATTGCCGAGCGCGAAGGGCAGCATGAACCAGCCGACCTTGCCCGACGGAATGTCGTAGAATTTCGTCAGGATCAGCGCGTAGGTGAACAGCACCGCGTTGTAGCAGAACGCCTGCGCCGCCATCAGCGCGGTCCCGAGGATGGTGCGCTTGAGATAGAGCGAGAACAGCGCGTGCACCGCCGGGCCGAACCACTCGTGGATGTCGCTGCGCAAGGTCAGATGCTGCTCGGGCACCGGCGGCAGCTTCTCGCCGGTCTCGCGCTCGACGCGCGCCTCGATCGCGCTCACCACCTTCGCCGCCTCGTCCGGATAGCCGTGCGTCATCAGCCAGCGCGGGCTCTCCGGGATGAAGCGGCGCAGGAACAGGATGATGAAGCCGATCACGCCGCCGATGATGAAGGCGGCGCGCCAGCCGATCTCGGGCGGCATCACCGCCGGATCGAGCACCACCAGCGCACCGATCGCGCCGAACGCGGCACCGAGCCAGAAGCTGCCGTTGATGCAGAGATCGGTGAAGCCGCGCCGCCGCGCCGGAATGAGCTCCTGGATGGTCGCGTTCACCGCCGCGTACTCGCCGCCAATGCCGGCACCGGTGACGAAGCGGAACAGCGCGAACGACCAGAAGCTCCACGACAGGCCGGTCGCGACCGTCGCCAGCAGGTAGATCAGCACCGTGACGGTGAACAGCTTCTTGCGTCCCAGCCGGTCGGTCAGCCAGCCAAAGAACAGCGCGCCGATCACCGCACCGGCAAGATAGGCGCTCGCCGCGATGCCGATCTGTCCGCCCGAGAGATGCAGCCTCGGGCTCTCCGCGATGGCTCCCGACAGCGAGCCGACCAGCGTGACCTCGAGCCCGTCGAGAATCCAGGTGATGCCGAGCGCACCGACGACGAGCCAGTGAAAGCGCGCCCAAGGCAGCCGGTCGAGCCGCGCCGGCACGTCGGTCTGAAAGATGGCGCCGCGCGGCGGCGGTACATCGGGGTCGTCCGGCATGGATCGGTCCTGCAAATGTCTGGGCGCAACGGGAGGCGGAATTGATGGTTGCGCGGGGGCGGTCGTTGCGGCTCATATTGCAACGCAGCAATCGGCGAGGACACCGCGATGGACGATTTCCTTTCCCGCACCGAGGCGATGATCGCCGCCTGGCACGGCATCGCCGCGCCGAACGAGCCGGCCCGCCGCATGGCCGCCGACCTCGCCAGCACCATCGCAGCGTTCGAGGCGGTGCGCGACCTGCCCCGCTTCGAGGACGAGCCATCCAGCTTCGAGGCGGCGCTGCTCGACGCGATGGAGCAGCCGCAATGACCGACCTTGCCGACCTCTCGCTCACCGAGGCCGCCGAGGCGGTCCGCACCGGCGACGCCACCGCGACCGAACTGCTCGACGCCTGCCTCGCCAATATCGACGCGGCAAACCCGCGGGTGAACGCCACCATCTGGCTCGACCGCGAGGGCGCCGCCGCTGCGGCACGGGCGGCCGACGCTGCAGTACGTGCTCGCGCGCCGCTCGGCCCGCTGCACGGCATCCCGCTCGCGCACAAGGACATGTACTATCAGGCGGGCAAGCCCTGCACCTGCGGCTCGGCGCTGCGCAAGGATTTCGTGCCGGACACCACGGCGACGGTGATCGAGCGGATGTCGGCGGCCGGCGCGTTCACCTTCGGCGGCCTCAACATGGCGGAGTTCGCGCAGAACCCGACCGGCCACAACGCCCATCACGGCGACTGCCACAATCCCTGGAGCCTGCCCTACATCACCGGCGGCTCCTCCTCCGGCTCCGGCGCCGGGGTCGCCTCGCGCTTCACCTACGCCGCCCTCGGCTCCGACACCGGCGGTTCGATCCGCCTGCCCGCGTCGGCCTGCGGCGTCACCGGCATCAAGCCGACGCAGACGCGGGTGAGCCGCGCCGGCGTGATGCCGCTCTCGTTCTCGCACGACAACGTGGGTCCGCTCGCCCGCACCGCGCGGGATTGCGCGCGCATCCTGCGCGTCATCGCTGGGCACGACGAGCGTGACCCGACCAGCGCTCGCGTGCCGGTGCCGGACTACGAGGCGGCGCTCGACGGCGATCTGCGCGGCCTGCGCATCGGCCTGCCGACCAATCATTTCCGCGACGACGCCGACGCCGAGGTGCTCGAAGCCGTCGAGCGCGCGACCGAGATACTGGCCGCGCGTGGTGCCACGGTGCAGCGCGTCGCGTTGCCCCACATGGACGCGGTCCTCGCCTACGGCGGCATCGTCTCGCGCGTCGAGGGGGCGGCGATCCACGCCCGCTGGATGCGCGACGCGCCGCAGGATTACGCGGTGCATCTCAGCGCCCGGCTGTACGGCGGCTACGCGATCCCCGGCGCCTACTACGTGGAGTCGCTGAGCCGGCGCGGGCCGATCCTCAAGGCGTTCGCCGCCGAGGTGTTCTCCAAGGTGGACGTGCTGGCGACACCGACCATCCGCTTCCGCCTGCCGACCCTCGCCGACACCGACATCGACCGTGGCCCGCCCGGCACCGAAAAAAGATTCATGGCGGTCTCCGACTACACGCGCCCGTTCAACTATCTCGGCCTTCCCGCCGTCAGCCTGCCGTGCGGCTTCGACGCCAACGGCCTGCCGATCGGCTTGCAGGTCGCCGGCCGGCCGTTCGCCGAGGCGCGCATCCTGCGGGCGGCCGAGGCCTACCAGCGCGACACCGACTGGCACCGCCAGCGTCCACCGGTGCTCGCCGCCGCATGAGCAAGCCGAAAGTCGCGTTCATCGGCACCGGCGGCACCATCGCCTCGGTCGGGCGCGACCCGCTCGACCTGCAGGATTACGGCGCCACCGGCACCGTGCTGCACGCCGACGAGCTGCTCGCGCGGTTCCCCGAGACCGCGCTGGTCGCGGACGTGCTGCCCGTGCGGTACCGCAACGTCCCCAGCACCGCCATCGACACGCCCGACTGGCAGGCGCTGGTGCTGATCTGCGACCAGCTGGTGGCGGAGCACCCCGATCTCGCCGGCATCGTCATCGGCCACGGCACCGCGAGCCTGGAGGAGACCGCGTATTTCCTCAACCTCACCCTGAAGGTGAGCATCCCCGTGGTGCTGGTCGGCGCGCAGCGGCCGAACAGCGCGCTGTCGAGCGACGCCGGGCTCAACCTGGTCAACGCGATCCGCACCGCCGCGAGCCCCGAGGCGCGCGGCATGGGCGCACTCGTGGTGCTGAACGACGAGATCCAGGCGGCGCGCGACGTGACGAAAACCTCCACCTTGCGGATGCAGACCTTCCGCACCGCCGATTTCGGCGTGCTCGGTCACGCCGACGGCGACGCCATCGCCTTCTACCGCCGGCCGCTCCGCCGCGCCGCACCCGATACCGAGTTCGACGTGCGCGCCCTCCCGGCACTGCCCCGCGTCGACATCGCCTACTCCCATGCCGGCGCCGACGGCGTCGCGGTGCGCGCCTTCATGCAGGCGGGGGCGCGCGGCATCGTCTCCGCCGGCTTCGCCCCCGGCTTCACCCCGCCCGGCCAGACCGAGGCGCTGCGTGAGGCGGCGCGCCAGGGTGTCGTGGTGGTGCAGTCCACCCGCGCCGGCAGCGGCCGCACCTTTCGCGGCCAGCGGCTGCGCGATGCCGGCTTCCTGATCGCGGATAATCTTTCGCCGCAGAAGGCCCGAATCCTGCTCTCCCTGGCGCTGACCGTGACGGGCGAGCCCTCGGAGATCGAGCGGATCTTCCGCACCTACTGACCGGCTTCCTCTCGCCGTCGGGACGTTCGGCATATACCTTCGGCCGGTCAGCCCGGATCGGGCGCACCGCCCCTTGAGGAGCCGATGGACCGCTTGCTCGCCTTCCTGAGCGACTCCGCTCTCTCGCCGCATGGTTTCTGCCTCGCCTGGCAACCCGAGCTGATCTGGCTGCATGTGAGTTCGGACGCGGTGATCGCGCTGGCCTATTTCGGCATCGCCGCCGCCCTCGCCGTGTTCGTGAGCCGGCGACACGATCTGGCGCTCGGCTGGATGTTCTGGATGTTCGCCCTGTTCATCCTGGCCTGCGGCCTGACCCACGCCATCGAGATTTGGGCGCTGTGGCAGCCGGTCTACGGCTTGCAGGGCGTGGTGAAGGCGATCACCGCGCTGGCCTCGATCATGACCGCGATCCTGCTCTGGCCGCTGATCCCGCGCGTGCTCGCCATGCCGACGCCCGCCGAGCTCAAGAGCGTGAACCGCACCCTCGATGTGACCGTCGCGCAGAAGACCCGCACCGAGGAGGCGCTTCGCGCGTTCGAGCACCGCCACGAATTGCTGGTCAACGGCGTGACGGACTACGCCCTGATCATGCTGGACCCGCACGGCCGGGTCGCCGAATGGAACAGGGGGGCGGAGCGCATCAAGGGCTACGCCGCCCGCGAAATCGTCGGCGATCATTTCTCCCGCTTCTACACCCCGGAGGATCGCGACCGGGGCGAGCCGACGCGTGCGCTGGGGACCGCCGAGCGCGAGGGCCGTTACGAGGCCGAGGGTTGGCGTGTCCGAAAGGACGGCTCGCGCTTCTGGGCCAATATCGTGATTGACGCGATGCGCGATGATTATGGCCGGCTGATCGGCTACGCCAAGATCACCCGTGACATCACCGACAAGCGCGACGCCGCCGAGGCCATCGAGCAGACCCGTGCGGCACTGGCTCAAGCGCAGAAGATGGAGGCAATCGGCCAGCTCACGGGCGGCATCGCGCATGATTTCAACAACCTGCTCACGGCGGTGCTCGGCAGCGTCGAGCTGTTGCAGCGGCGCCAGGCGTTTCGCGGCGCCGATGCGGCGCGCTTCCTTGCCACCGCCCGGGAGGCCGCCGAGCGCGGCGCCCAGTTGACGCACCGCCTGCTCGCCTTTGCCCGCAAGCAGACCCTCGAACCCCAGCCGACCGACGTCAACCGGCTGGTCGCCGGCTTCTCGGAGCTGCTGCGCCGGACGCTGGGCGAGGGCATCGCGATCGAGACCGTCCTGGCCTCCGGCCTGTGGTCGGTCAACATCGACCGGAACCAGCTCGAGAACGCGCTGCTCAATCTCGCGGTCAACGCGCGCGACGCGATGCAAGATGGCGGGCGGCTCACCATCGAGACGGGCAACGCCTACATTGACGACCACTACGCCGCGATGCACAGCGACATCCTGCCTGGGCAGTACGTCTTGATCGCGACTTCAGACACGGGTACCGGCATGTCCGAGGAGGTGATGGCCCGCGCCTTCGAGCCGTTCTTCACCACCAAGAGCGAAGACCGCGGCACCGGCCTCGGACTGAGCCAGGTGTTCGGCTTCATCAAGCAGTCGGACGGGCATGTGAAGCTCTACACCGAGCCGGGCCACGGGACGGTCGTGAAGCTCTATCTGCCGCGCCATTTCGCCGAGGCCTCGCCCGAGCCCGAGCCGCCGACGTCCCGGAGCAGTGAGCCGGTCGGGCACGGCGAGACGGTGCTCGTGGTCGAGGATGACGCGCAGGTGCGCGGCTACACCACCGAGGCGGTCGCCGAACTCGGCTTCCGCGTGCTGGTCGCCGCCGACGCGAACGAAGCCCTGCACGTGCTCGACGATCACCCGGAAATCGTGCTGCTGTTCACCGATGTCGGGCTACCCGGATTGAACGGCCGCTGGCTCGCCGACGAGGCCGCACGCCGCCGCCCGGGTCTCAAGCTGCTGTTCACCACCGGCTACGCGCGGAATGCGATCATCCACCATGGCCTGCTCGACCACGGCGTCCACTTGATCCCCAAGCCCTTCACCTTCGACAGCCTGGCCCGCAAGCTGCGGGAGGCGATGGGCCGACCGTGAGCTGCAAGGCCGTCCACCCGACGAAGGATGTAGGGCGGAAGCCATTCCGCCTCTTGCTGCTGCGCGAGGCGGTATAGTGCTCCGCTCGCTGAACCTCAGACGACGCCGTTCTCGCGCAACCGCTTCAAATCCGCGTCGTCAACGTCGCACAGCGAGGCGAGCAGGTCATCGGTATGTTCGCCGAGCAGCGGCGGACGGCTCACTTCGGCGGGCGAGTCGGACAGCTTGATCGGCGAGCCGACCGTCTGATACGTGCCGCGCGGCGGATACTCGACGTCGACGATCATCTCGCGCGCCTTGAGATGCGGGTCGGCGAGCACCTCGCCGGTGTCGAGACAGGCGCCGCACGGCACGCCCGCGTCGCCCATCATTTGCATCACCTCGTGCTTGCCGCGCTGGCGGGTCCACGCCTCGACGATCCCGTTCAGCGTCGAGCGGTTCTCCCAGCGCGCCTCCGGCGTCTTGAACCGGGGATCGTCGGCAAGCTCCGGCCGGCCCATCACGCCGAGGAACGCCCGCCACATCTGCGGCTGCGCGAAGATGTAGACATAGTCGTTGGGCCCGCCCGGGGCGCAGGGATACGTCGTGCCGGGCACCGTGCGGCCGAGCTGGTTGCCCGAGCGCGGCATGGCGTGGCCCATCCGCTGATGGTCGCGCAGGCTGACGCGGATCAGGTTCACGACGGCGTCCTGCATGGAGACCTCGACATGCTGGCCGCGCCCCGAGGCGTGCCGCTGCTGCAGTGCCGCGAGAATGCCGATCGCCATGTGCATCCCGGTGCCGGAATCGCCGATCGCCGGAAAGGTGTAGGTCGGCGGATTCTCGGGAAATCCGGTCACGCTCATCGCCCCGCCCATCGCCTGCGCGATCGGCTCGAAGCTCTTGAAGCCGCTATACGGCCCGTAAGTGCCGAAGCCCTTGATGGTGGCGTAGATCAGGCGCGGGTTGATCTCGCGCAACACCTCGTAGCCGAGGCCGAGACGGTCGAGCGCGCCCGGTCCGAAATTCTCCACCAGCACGTCGGACTTGGCGATCACCTGCTTGAACAGCGCCTTGCCCTCGTCTGTCTTGAGGTTGAGCGTCAGGCTCCGCTTGTTGGCGTTGAGCAGCAGGAAGAACAGGCTGTCGCTGTCCTGGTCGCGCAGGTTCTGCCGCGCGACGTCGCCGCCCTTCGGCTCCTCCAGCTTGATGACATCGGCGCCGAGGAAGGCGAGCATCTGCGTGCACGCCGGCCCCGCCTGGTTGTGCGTCATGTCGATGACGCGGATGCCTGACAGGGCCTGGCTCATGTGCATCTTCTCCGCTGGAGGTTGGGTCAGCCGTTCACCTGCCGCATCAGCTTGGCCCAACCATCCATGATCGGCAGGTTCTTATCGGCCTTCTCCGATTCCAAATTGAACACCACCCGGGACACGCCAAGCTCCTGGTACCGCTTCATCAGGTCCGCGTCCTGCTTGGGAAACCAGACGGTGATCTCGATCGTCGCGGGGTCGCGCCCGGCCTCCCTCGCCATCTCCCGGAAGCGCGGGATCATGTCGGCGATCTCGCTGTAGCCGGCGCGCGCGGCCTGCGGAATCCACCCGTCGCCATAGCGGATCGCCCGACGCGCCGAATAGGGGAAGGCGCCGCCGACGATCACCGGCGGGTGCGGCTTCTGCGTCGGCTTTGGCCAAGCCATCATCGGGTCGAAATTGACGAACTCGCCGTGATATTCCGCCTTCGACTTGGTCCAGATCTCTTTCATCGCCTCCACGCGCTCGCGCGCCAGCTTGTGCCGGCTCGCGTAGACGGTGCCGTGGTTCTCCATCTCGTCCTGGTTCCAGCCATTGCCGATGCCGAACAGGAAGCGGCCGCCCGAGACCTGGTCGATCGACGCCACGAGCTTCGCCGTCTGGATCGGATCGCGCTGCGCCACGAGGCAGACGCCGGTGCCGACCTTGAGCGTCTTGGTGGCCGCGGCGGCGGCGGTCAGCGTCACGAACGGGTCCATCGCGTCGTAGTATTTCTTCGGCAGGTCGCCGCCGGCGGCGAACGGCGTCTTGCGCGAGACCGGGATGTGCGAATGCTCCGGCGCCCAGACCGATTCGAACCCGCGCTCCTCCAGCGCCCGGCCGAGCTCTCCGGGGGCCATCGAGTAGTCGGTAAAGAACATCGACGCGCCGAATGCCAGCATGGCGTCCTCCCGTGGTGATCGTCGTCCACCCAAGCGTCACCCGTCCGCGACCGGCAGGCAAGTGGCACGGCGGAGGACGGGAACCTTTTCCGAGCCGGCCGGGTCTAATGGTTCACTGATCGCATTGGCATCGGACATCATGGTCATCGACGACAACCTGCTTGTGGAGCGCTTCCGCCAAGGCGATCGGACGGCCGCGCAAGCGATCGTGCGGAAGCACAACCAGATGCTCTGGCGTGTCGCGCGCGGGATCGTGCGCGACGACGCCGAGGCCGAGGAGGCGCTGCAGAACGCCTATGTCCGCGCCCTGACCTCGCTCGACGGGTTTCGCGGCGAGTCGAGCCTCGCCACCTGGCTGTCGCGCATCGTCGTCAACGAGGCCCTGCGCCGGCGCGAGACCAAGCGTGCACCCCTCGACCTCGCCGACATCGTGGAAACCCTGCCGCCGGATCAC
>DATIMU010000405.1:0-3383 GCA_035475015.1 Acetobacteraceae bacterium | reverse complement strand
CGCCTTCAAATTCACCCTCGCGGGCGCGATCCACGTCTCGCTCCGGCCCGGCGAGGGCGGCGCCGAGTTCACGGTGCGCGACACCGGCGAAGGCATTCCCGAGCACGAGCTGCCGCGGCTGTTTGAACGCTTTCACCGGGTCGCGGGCGCGCGCGGCCGCAGCTTCGAGGGGAGCGGCATCGGGCTCGCCCTGGTGCAGGAGCTGGTCAAGCTGCATGGCGGCGCGATCCGGGTGGAGAGCGAGGTCGGGCGGGGCAGCGCCTTCACGGTCCTGATGCCGTTCGGCACGGCGCATCTGCCGCCGGACCGGATTGGCGCCGAGCAGGCGATGACCCCGACCGCCATGCACGCCCATGTCTATGTCGAGGAGACGTTACGTTGGCTGCCCGAGGCAGGGCCCGCCGAGGAGATCATCGAGCCAGGATCGGCGGATTTCGTCATGGCGCCGCCGGCCGGGGGCGGGGCCGAGCGGGCGCACCTGCTGCTGGCCGACGACAACGCCGACATGCGCCAGTATGTGAGCCGGCTGCTCGGCGGGCTGCACGGGGTCGAGGCGGTGTCGGACGGACAGGCGGCACTCGAGGCGATCCGTGCCCGCCGGCCGGACCTGGTGCTGGCCGACGTGATGATGCCCCGCCTCGACGGCTTCGGCCTGCTGCGTGCGATCCGCGGCGACCCGGAGTTGAGCGATCTGCCGGTGGTCATGCTGTCCGCCCGCGCCGGGGAGGAGGCGAGCATCAAGGGCCGCTCGGCGGGGGCCGACGACTATCTGGTCAAGCCCTTCTCGGCCCGCGAGCTGATCGCGCGTATCAACACCGCGCTGACGATGGCGCGCCTGCGCCGCGAGCATACCGAATCGCTCCGGCGGCTTAACGAGATGCTGGAGGAGCGCGTTATCCAGCGCACCGTCGAGCGCGACCGCATCTGGCATTTCTCCAACGAGCTGATGGCCGTCGCCGGGCTCGACGGATACCTGAAAGCCGTCAATCCCGCCTGGTCGCGCGTGCTCGGCCATGACGAAGCGACGTTGCTGTCGCGACCGCTCCTGGAATTCATCCATTCTGATGACCGTGCCGTCGCCGCCGACGTGCTCGCGATGCTCGGGCGCGGCGAGAACGTCGCCCGTTTCGAGAACCGGCTATGTCACGCGGATGGCAGCTACCGCTGGGTCGCCTGGACCGCCGCGGCCGACGGGGCCGTGTTTCACGCCATCGGCCGCGACGTCACCGAGGAGCGGGAGGCCGCCGACGCACTGGCCCGCACCGAGGCGCAGCTTCGTCACGCGCAGCGGATGGAGGCGATCGGCACGCTTACCGGCGGCGTCGCGCATGATTTCAACAACCTGCTTCAGGTCATCAGCAGCAACCTGCAGCTCCTGTCCAGGGATGTCGCGGGGAACCAGCGGGCGGAGCAGCGGTTGCGCAACGCGCTCGCCGGCGTCTCGCGCGGCTCCAAGCTGTCGTCCCAGCTGCTCGCCTTCGGCCGCCGCCAGCCGCTGGCACCCAAGGTGGTCAATCTCGGGCGGCTGGTGCGCGGCCTTGACGACATGCTGCGCCGCGCGCTCGGCGAGGCGGTCGAGGTGGAGACGGTGATCGCGGGAGGTCTGTGGAACACCTTCGTCGATGTGGCACAGGTGGAGAATGCCGTCCTCAACCTCGCGATCAACGCGCGCGACGCGATGGAGGGGCGCGGCAAGCTGACGATCGAGGCCGGCAACGCTTGGCTCGACGAGGCCTATGCCGCCCGGCACGCCGAGGTGACGCCCGGCCAGTACGTCCTGCTCGCGGTGACGGACACCGGCTGCGGCATTCCCGCCGACATCATCGAGCATGTGTTCGACCCGTTCTTCACGACCAAGCCGGAGGGCGAGGGGACCGGCCTCGGACTGAGCATGGTGTTCGGCTTCGTCAAGCAGTCCGAGGGGCACATCAAGATCTACAGCGAGCCCGGGCACGGGACGACCATCCGCATCTACCTGCCCCGCGCGCGCGAGGAGGAGGATGTCGCCACCGATGTCGAGACCGGCCCGGTGACGGGCGGCACGGAGACCGTGCTGGTGGTCGAGGACGACGAGGACGTGCGGACGGCGGCGATCGAGATGCTGTCCGATCTCGACTATCGCGTGCTCAAGGCGAAGGACGCCCAGAGCGCGCTGGCGATCGTCGAGAGCGGCGTTCCGATCGACCTGCTGTTCACCGATGTCGTGATGCCCGGCCCGCTGCGCAGCCCTGAGCTGGCGAGGAAGACGCAGGAGCGGCTGCCAAACATCGCGGTGCTGTTCACCTCCGGCTACACCGATAACGCGATCGTGCATGGCGGCCGGCTCGATGACGGTATCGAGCTGTTGAGCAAGCCCTACACGCGCGAGGCGCTGGCGCGGAAGCTGCGTCACATGCTGCGGAACCAGCAGCAGAAGGCGGCGGCCCGATCCGCCATCCGGCCGGCATTTCCGACCTCGCCGAAACCAGTCGCGAGCAGTCCCCTGCTCGGCCACCTCCGGGTGCTCGTGGTGGAGGATGATGGGCTGATCCGGCTCTCCGCCGTCGATATGCTGGCCAATCTCGGCCATTCGGTGATCGAGGCGGCCAACGCGAGCGAGGCGCTCGCGCTCCTGGAGACCCACGCGGTCGACATCTTGCTGACCGATATCGGCCTGCCGGGACTGTCGGGCAGCGAACTTGCCGCCCGCGCCGGCCAGCTGGTTCCCGGGCTCAGGGTGGTGTTCGCCTCGGGCCGCGATGCGGTCCCCGATACGGCGGGGGCGGACGTGCTCGGCAAGGCAATCCTCCTGCGGAAGCCCTACGGCCAGGACGAACTGGCGGCCGCGCTCACGGAAGCGGCATCCTGATCGGCGGCTCCAGGCCGGACAGCTTCACCTTTTTGCTGTATTTTCCTCCGATACTGATCGCCGTCGATGGGCGAAGGAGGACAGGCACATTGTCGATGGTGGACGTGATCGCGGTCGCACCGCTGCTCCTCGGTCTCCTGCTCTGGGCTTGCCTGCCGCCCGATCGTGAGCGGGGGGCCAAGCCGTCGGGACGGATAGCCGCCGCTGCCGATCCGCCGGTCCGTCCTACCGGGCCTCCTCCATCCGTACCCCCGGATGGAAATGCGCATACACCCGCCGCGCCGTCTCGCGGCTGATCCCCGGCGCCGCTTCCAAATCGGCGAGCCCCGCCTGCTTGACGCCGCGCGCCGAGCCGAAATGGTTGAGCAGGGCGCGCTTGCGGGCGGCGCCGATGCCGGCCACCTCGTCGAGCTCGCTGCGGGTCAGCGCCTTGGAGCGGCCGGCGCGGTGGGTGGTGATGGCGAAGCGGTGCGCCTCGTCGCGCAGCCGCTGGAGGAAATACAGCACCGGGTCGCGCGGCGGCAGCTGGAAGGGC
>DATIMU010000404.1:0-5724 GCA_035475015.1 Acetobacteraceae bacterium | reverse complement strand
GGCGTTCTGCAGCAGCGCGTTGATGTTCGCGACGGCGGCGGATTGCTGCTGCACGGCGGCCTCGAACGGGGCGCGCTCCAGCCGGTACAGCAGGTCGCCTTGCTTGACCTCCATGCCCTCGGTGAACAGCCGCTCCTCGATGAAGGCGGTCACCCGCGCGGTCAGGTCCACCCGGTCGATCGCCTGGACCCGGCCGACGAATTCCGAGCTTTCGGTGATCGCCTGCTTGCGCACCGCGACGACGCCGACGGCCGGGGGAGGGCCGCCGGGTCCACCCATCTGCGCCATCGCGGGCGACAGCATCAGGCCGAGAGCGGCCAGCAGGGCCGGCGCGAAACGCAGCGTCATCGATCCACCTTTGTCGGGCCGGCCGGTAAAACCGTCAGGAGGTTGGGTGTGCCGGGCGGATGCACAAGCAGTGCGGGCGCCGGTGATAAGGAGTTGGTGGCCTGGCGGTCAACCGCGAAGCCGGGACGTCTTGCGCCCGAGCCGCCTCCGCCGCAACCTTGACACGAGGAGCATCCCACCTGCGAGGTATCGGCGCCATGAAAGAAAATATCCGCATCTGCGAGGTCGGCCCGCGCGACGGGCTGCAGATGGCGAAGTCGCGCATGGCGACCGACACCAAGGTACGGTGGATCGCCGCCATCGCCGCCGCCGGGGTCCGCGAGATCGAGGTCGGCAGCTTCGTGCCCCCCAGGGTGATCCCGCAACTGGCCGACACGCAGGAAGTCGTGGCCCGGTCCCTGGAGATCCCCGGCTTCGCCGTGCAGGCGCTGGTGCCCAATCTGCGCGGCGCGCAGAACGCCTACAACACGGGTGCCCATCGCATCAGCTTCCCCGTCTCGGTGAGCGAGGGGCATTCGCGCGCCAATCTCAACCGCACGCCCGCGGAATCGATCGCCGAGGCCCGGCGGATGATGGACTGGGTGAAGGCCCAGGACCGCAAGATGCCGGTGATCGCCGGCTGCTCGACGGCGTTCGGCTGCTCGATCGACGGCCTGGTGACGACGGAGCAGGTGGTGCGGGTGGCGACCGGCCTCGCCGAGGCGGGGGTGGACGAGATCGCGCTGGCCGACACGGTGGGCTACGGCCATCCGGCGCAGATCAAGCAGGTGGTCCGCGCCGTCCGCGCCGCGATCGGCGACGTGCTGGTCGGCCTCCATCTGCACGACACCTGCGGCCTCGGCATCGCCAATGCGCTGGCCGGGGTGGAGGAGGGCATCCGCATGTTCGACAGCTCCTTGGCCGGGCTGGGCGGCTGCCCATATGCCCCCGGTGCCTCGGGCAACATCGTCACCGAGGATCTGGTGTTCATGCTGGAGAGCATGGGTTTTGCCACCGGCATCGACCTCGACAAGTTGATCGCCGCACGCGCGATCCTGCACGAAGGATTGCCCGACGAGCCGATGCACGGCCAAGTACAGAAGGCCGGCATCCCGAAAACCTTCCGCGCCGCCGCCTGATGGGCCGCCTGCCGCTCGATGGGATAAAGGTCGTCGAATTCGTCCACATGGTGATGGGGCCGACCTGCGGCCTCGTGCTGGCCGATCTCGGCGCCGACGTGGTGAAGGTCGAGCCGGCGCCCGAGGGCGACAACACCCGTCGGCTGGCGGGCTCCGGCACCGGCTTCTTCGCCGCCCTCAACCGCAACAAGCGCAGCCTGGCGGTCGATCTCAAGAGCCCCGACGGCATCGCATTGGTCCGCCGGCTGCTCGCCGAGGCCGACGTGCTGGTCGAGAATTTCCGCCCCGGCGCCATGGACCGGCTCGGGCTCGGCTGGGAGCAGGCTTCTATCCTTAACCCGCGCCTCGTCTATTGCTCCTGCAAGGGTTTCCTGCCTGGTCCGTATGAGCACCGCACGGCGCTCGACGAGACGGTGCAGATGATGGGCGGCCTCGCCTACATGACCGGGCTGCCGGGCCGGCCGCTGCGGGCGGGATCGTCGGTGAACGACATCATGGGTGGCATGTTCGGCGCCATCGGCATCCTCGCCGCGCTCAACGAGCGGCACGCGACCGGGCGCGGCCGGCACGTCCAGTCCGGCCTGTTCGAGAACAACGTCCTCCTGATGGCGCAGCACATGGCACAGATCGCCGCGACCGGGCGCGAGCCGCCGCCGATGTCGACCCGCACCCCCGCTTGGCCGGTCTACGACATCTTCGAGACCTCGGACGGCGAGCAGGTGTTCGTCGGCGCCGTCACCGACACCCAGTGGCCGATCTTCTGCGATGCCTTCGGCCTCGCCGAGCTTGCCGCCGACCCGACGCTCTCCACCCGCACCGAGCGGGTCAACGCCCGCCCGCGCACCCTGCCGGTGATCGTCACCGCCCTGCGCCGCTGGACCAAGCCCGACCTCATGGCGCGCTGCGAGGCGCTCGGCCTGCCCTATGCCCCGATCGCCAAGCCGGCCGACCTGTTCGACGATCCGCACCTCAACGCCTCGGGCGGCCTGGTGCCCACCACCCTCGCCGACGGTCGCCGGACCAAGCTGCCCGCGCTCCCCCTGGCGTTCGACGGGGAGCGCCCCGGCCTGCGCCGTGATCTGCCGGCGGTCGGCGAGCAAGATACGGAAATCTGCCTGGAACTGGGTTACGAGGCGGCCGAGATCTCCCGGATGCGGTCGGCCGGTACCTTGGTCTGAGCCCCGGACATGGCCACGCCGCCGACCCGTTGGGAGCGCTGGAGCGAGTTCACCACGTTTCCGCTGATCTGGATTGTTGTCTATTTGCTGTGGCTCGCCTTCCTCGCCACCTTCATCTTCTGGCTGTTCCCGCTCGGCGGCATGATTGTCGAGATAGTGGCGTTCCTGGTCCTCTCGGCGCTGCCGGGCGGCCTCATCCTGCTCTCGAACGGGATGCTGAAGGCGTACAATCGGCAGTAGCCCGCGTCACCGTAGCGGCCACACCCATACGATCAGCAGCGTCCCGAGCACCGCCGTTATCACGCTCAGTGGCAGGCCCAGCCGCCAGTAGTCGCCGAACCGGTAGCCGGCGGGCCCCATCACCAGCGTGTTGTTCTGGTGCCCGATCGGCGTCAGGAAGTCGCACGCCGCCCCGAGCGCCACCGCCATCAGGAACGGGTCCACGCCGAAGCCGAGATTCTTCGCCACCGCCGCCGCCACCGGCCCCATCACCAGCACCGCCGCGGCATGGTGCAGCAGCGGTGTCACGAGCATGGTCACGACCAGCATGAGCCCGACCGCCAGCGTGCCCGACAGATGCGCCGCGGCGAGGGTCAGCCCGTCGCCGATCAGTCCGGCGGCGCCGGTCTCCTTCAACCCCTCGCCCACCGGGATGAGGCAGGCGAGCATGACCACGATCGGCCATTCCACCGAATCGTAGGCTTCCTTGGGCGAGATCACGCCGAGCAGCACCACCAGCACGGCGGCCATGAAGAAGCCGAGTTCCGCCGACACCAGCCGCGCGGTAATCAGGCCGAGGGCCGCCAACAGGATGATGAGCGCCGTCAGCCGGGGGCGCGGCCGACCGATCGCCAGATTGCGCTCGGCGAGCGGCAGGCAGCCGAGCCGCGCCAGGGTCTCCGCCATCCGGTTGCGACGGCCCTGCAGCACGATGACATCGCCGGCGCGGAAGCGGTTCTGGCGCAGCCGCGTGGTCAGCCGCGCCCCGCCTCGGCTCAGGGCCAGCAGATTGACCTCGTGGCGCTGGCGCAGGCGCAGTTCCTCGGGCGTGTTGCCGACCAGGGGCGAGTCAGCCGAGACCACCGCCTCGACCGCCTCCAGTTCATCGTTCCGGTCGCGCGGCTTCCGCTCCGCCGCCTCCGCCGCGCCCAGCAGCTCCAGCCGCGCCTGGTCCACCACCGGCTTGAGCTCCACCGGGTCACCCTGCAGCACCAGCAGGTCGCCGGCGAACAGCACCCAGTCGGCGGCCGGGATATAGCGGTGCTCCTGCTCGCGGATGATGGCCGCGACGGTCACCTCGCCCTCGCCCAGCGCCTCGAGGTCGGAGACCCGCTTGCCGACCAGCGGAGAGCCCTCCGGCAGCAGCGCCTCGCTGGTGTAGTCCTCGATCTGGAACTTCTTTTCCTCCGACGCGCTGCCCCGCCGGTCCCTCGGCAGCAGCCGCCAGCCGACGCTGAGGAACGCCACCGCGACGATCGACAGCGGTAGCCCGACGGGGGCGAAGTCGAACAATCGGTAGGGATGGCCGGTGATCTCCTGGCGCACCGTGGAGATCAGCAGGTTGGGCGAGGTGCCGATCAGCGTGATCGTGCCGCCCACCAGCGAGCCGAACGACAGCGGCATAAGATAGAGCGAGACCGGCCGGCGGCGGCGCTCCGCCGCCTGGATCGCCAGCGGCAGGAATACCCCCAGCGTGCCGACATTCTTGATGAGCGCGGAGAGGAACGTCACGGCGGCGGTCAGCGAGCCAACCTGCAGGCTGGTCGAGTCGAGCCGCCGCAGCCGCCGCCGCATCGCCACCTCGATCACCCCCGAGACCGCGATCGCCCGGCTCAGCACCAGCACCGAGGCGATGATGATGATGACCGGATTGGCGAACCCCTCGAACACCTTTCCCGCCGGCACCACGCCGGTCAGCGCGGCGCAGCACAGCGCGAGGGCGGCCACCACGTCGTAGCGCAGCCGGTCGGAGAGGAACAGCACGAGCATCCCGGCGATGATCGCGAGAGACTCGATCTGGAGCAGGGTCAAATTGTGTCTCCGGCGGTTGTGTCTCCGGCGGCGGCAGTTGGCGGAACGCTCCGGGGCCGCTCGGGATCGCGCGCCCGGGCGGCGGCCCGGATAGCCCCGATTAGAGAGAAGCCGTCTCGAGCCGACACATTGACACCCGACGGCCCGGGCATCACGTCAACCGGACCGCTTCTTGGCTCGGGAGGGAAAAATGGCTGGCGTCGGAAGTGAGAAAGTGTTCGAGAACGAGAAGGTCATCGTCTGGAACTTCGTGCTTGAGCCGGGGGAGGAAACTCCCGTGCACACCCACGAGCACAGCTACATGTGGTATTCGATCGCGGGCGCCCCGTTGCGCATCTTCGACGAGGGCGGCAAGGATCTGGGCACGCTCGAGGTGCCAACGGGAGCGATCTACTCCCTGAAGCTGGACAACGGCTTCCTCGAGGTCCTGTCCGATGCCGGGAAGGGGATGCGCGTCCCGGCCAGGCACAAGGCCAGGAATGTCGGCCCCACGGCGTATCGGGAAGTTCTCGTCGAATACAAATGACGCTTCGCCGCGCTTACCCCGTCGGCGCGGCGACCAATTTCAGCAGGTTGGGAGTCTGATCCCAGTCCTATATCGTCATGGTCGGCGGAGGCCGACCATCCATGACTTTGCGCGCGGGCGGCAAAGTCGTGGATCATCGGGGCAAGCCCGATGATGACGGTGGAGTATTTGGGCGAGAGCGAGCATTGACTTGCGACTAAACCGGACAGCCGCGGATCAAGTCCGGCGATGACGAGATGAAGCGGATACGGTCGTCCTGAAACCGCTCGAGGTCCGGGCTGGAACCTGCGGTCGAGCAAATCTCCGGGCCTGCAATCCAACCGCCGCCTCAGGCGTTGCGGGGATCGACGGCCCGATAGGGGCTCGCGTCAATGGAGACGGCTCATGGCGGACGACGGACGGGCGGGCGAGCACACCGGCGGCGGCGGCGAGCCGCATCAGACGGCCGGGGGCGACCACCCGGCGCTCACCACCAACCAGGGCGTCATCGTCGGGGACGACCAGAACTCGGCGAGGGTCGGCC
>DATIMU010000403.1:0-7335 GCA_035475015.1 Acetobacteraceae bacterium | reverse complement strand
GGCGAGATGTAGGCGTAGCGACCGTCGAAGGTGAAGCGGTGGACCCCCATGCCGGCGCAGGCCCAGCGGCAGATCTCGCGCGGGGCGCGCGGATTGGCGATGTCGAAGATGCGCAGGCCGACGAAATCGCCCGCCGGGACGGCGCTGCCGCGATGGCCCTCGCGGTTCGTCACCATCACGCCGTTGCCGACGCGGACCTTGTGCGAGTGCAGCCCGACGGGGATGTCGATCTCGGCCACGATGCGCGGATTGCGCGGGTCGGAGACGTCCACCACGGACGTGCCGTGCGGCGGGTCCATGTGGCCGATATAGGCGAAATCGCCCTCGACCACGACCTGCCCGCCGCCCGCGCAATCGAGCCACGCAACCTCCCGGATGCCGACGCCTTGGGCCATGCGCTGTCTCCTTGCGGCGGAATGCGCCGCGCTTTGCCGCGCCTACCGTTCGGCGAGTTTCGCGAAGGCCTTGCGGAACGGCTCGGGCGAGCCGGCGAGGCCGGTCTCGGCGAACATCTCGTCGGTGAGGGCCGCGATGGTCGCCTCGCTCACGCGCACGCCGTTGCTTTCGAGATGGTTGCGCGCGGCCTTGACCGCCTGTTCCATCTCGCCGCCGGATTTGTACAGCTTGTAGAAATCCGTGCGCCCGCCGCGCCCCAGCGCCTCGGCCAGGACATCGGTGAAGTTCGCCACCCGGAAGGGATAGTCCGCCTCGGCGCCGGCCAGCGCGCGGTGGCAGGAATGGTAGGTAGTGATGAGCAGGTCGGCGCCGACCGCCGCCGCGCCCTCCGCCATGTTGCGATGGATGTCCCGCTCGCGCTCGACATAGCGCGCCGCGACGCCGCCGCACGCATAGGAGAAGCCGCTGTCCTGCGGTAGATCGACCACCGTGAGGTTGGGAATCGCCTCCATCAGCGCGCGCACGCTTTCGCGTGTCCCCGCGATGCCTTGGTGCTCGTGGATCACCGCGCGGCGCGGCGGCTGATCGACGAATTGCGCGCGGAACTCGTCGAGGCGTGAGGCGAGGAACACGCTGATATGGTCGAGCCCGAAGCTCGGCGCCGCGCGATCGACCTCGATCTCGTTGAAATTCTTGGTGCAGGTGGGGCACCAGGTCAGCACCTGGCTGGCGCCGGACTGGCCGAAGCGGCGGAAGGTGCGGCCGCCGATCTTGTCGTAGGCGTCGGTGTCGCCGGCCTGGAACTGGTAGACGCCGCAGCAATGCGACGGCCCGCCGACCACGTCGAAATCGACGCCGAGGGCTTCGAGGATGTCCATGACGTTGAACACGATGTGCGACGTCTTGAGCACGTTGCAGCCGGTGTAGAACAGCACCTCAGCCTGGCGGCGCTCGGCCGGTGCCAAGATGCGCGAGAGGGCGTCGGAGGGCATCTGCATCGAGGCGAGCAGCTTCACCGCGTGCGACATGGAGCGGAAGCGGCGCGCGTGCTCGTCCTTGCGCGATTGCTCGTCGCGCGTCGCCTGCTGCGCGCGCAGCCGCGCGATCGAGACCCATTGCCGCACGTTGATCTGCTCGGGGCAGACCGCCGAGCACTGGCCGCTGCTGTCGCACGCCGCCACCCAGCGCGCCGCGTCGCCGCCGCCGGCGCCGTCGCCGGTCAGCGCGATCAGGCCGCGCACTAGGCTTTGCGGATCGCTGAGATCGATCCCCACCTCGCGTGCCGTCGGGCACACCTCGGCGCAGCGGCCGCAGACGGTGCAGCGCGAGACGGCGTCCGCGGCGAGGGCATCGAGCGTGGCGGCGAGTTCTGGGACAACATGCGTAGCGGCGAGTTCTGGCATCGTTCCGGCCTCACTTCGCGATGGAGCGAATATCGTAGGCCCTCTCGCGCCCCGGCGAACAGGCCCAGATCCTCATGAGCGCGGCGCGCGCGACCGCTTTGGCTTGGCCTTGGCCGCCGCGAGCGCCACGGCGACCGCCTTGCGCGCCCAGTCCCGTAGCTCGTCCGCGTCGTCCAGCAGCTCGGGCGGGCAGCGCCAGTAGGAGGTGAGCGTGTGCGTTCCGTCCTTGGTCGGGTAGGTGAACGGCGCCTCGCCGGCGGCCTCGTAATCCGCGCGATTGGCGTCGCCGACCTTGAAGAAGACCTCCTCGCGGGCCAGCAGCCCGAACATCGTGCCGCCGTGGAATAGCCCGGCCCCGCCGAACATCCGCCGCGCGGACACCGGCCCGAGTGGTGCCAGCAGCTCCAGCAGATATTCCGCGAGCTTGTCAGGGCGAGCCATCGGTCCGACCGGGCTTGCGGTTGCGAACAATTCTTAGTATCAGGCAGTGAGAACCACGGACGGTGATCCCTTGTCGAGACGCAGTCATCTGTTCACGGCCCTCTCCGGCCTCGCCCTCCTCGCGATCGGGGCCGTCGCCGCCCCGGCCAGGGCGGCCGATGCCGTCATGCTGACCCTCAAGGACCATCGGTTCAACCCCGCGGAGGTTACGGTGCCGGCGGGCGAGCGGTTCACTATCGAGGTGTCCAACCAGGACGACACGCCGGCCGAGTTCGAGAGCAGCGATCTTCGGGTGGAGAAGATCGTTGTGCCCGGCGGCAAGATCAGCGTGAAGGCCGGGCCGCTGAAGCCGGGCACCTACAAGTTCTTCGACGAGTATCATCCCGACACCGCCACCGGCACCGTGACCGCCACCGAGAAGAAGAACTGAGCCCATGCTGGCAAGCCTGCTCATCGTCTTTCGCGAGGTGCTCGAAGCCGGTCTGATCGTCGGCATCGTGCTCGCGGCCACCCAGGGCATCGCGCGCCGGGGCGGCTGGATCGCCGGCGGCATCGTCGTGGGCGTGCTCGGGGCGGCGGTGCTGGCGCTGTTCGCGGGTGCGATCTCGGGGGCATTGTCCGGCAACGGGCAGGAGGTGTTCAACGCCACCATCCTGATCGTCGCGGTGCTGATGCTCGGCTGGCACAACGTCTGGATGGCCGGCCACGGCCGCCAGATGGCGCAGGAGATGCGCGCGGTGGGGCACGCCGTCAGCGCCGGCGAGCAGTCCTTGCTCGCCCTGGCGGTTGTCGTCGCGGTCGCCGTCCTGCGCGAGGGCGCGGAGGTCGTGCTGTTCCTCTACGGCATCGCCGCCTCGTCCCAGGAGGGGGCGGCCGCGCTGATGCTCGGCGGCGCGCTCGGGGTCGGCGCCGGGGCGCTGGTCTCGTACCTGCTCTATCGCGGCCTGATCGCCATTCCGGTCAATCGGCTGTTCTCGGTGACGAGCTGGCTGATCGCGCTGCTGGCCGCCGGCATGGCCGGCCAGGCTGCCGCGATCCTCGCCGGCGCCGACCTCATCCCCGCCTGGGGCTACCAGCTCTGGGATACGTCATGGCTGCTGGCGCAGAACAGCATCCCCGGCCAGGCACTGCACGCGCTGATCGGCTACTCCGACCGCCCGGTCGGCGTGCAGGTGGTCGCCTATCTCGTCGTGCTCGCCGCACTGGTCGCGGCGACCCGTCTCGTCAATGCGCAATCCCCGAAGGATCGCCGCCGCGCCGCCTCGTCGAGCGCGGCGCATGGCCATCACTCCTCCTGACCGGAAAGACCCGTCCATGAACATCAAGGCCATGACGCTCGCCGCCGCGTGCGGGCTCGTCTTCGCGCATGCCGCCCAGGCGCGCGAGTATTTCGTCGGCGGCCCGGTGCACCAGCACGACATGGAGATCGTGGCGAACTACCTCGTCGGCATCGAGATGGCGCCGGCGATGGCGCACATGCCGACCGGCCCCGATGTCATCCATCTGGAGGCCGACGTCCACGCCACGGCGGACAACGTCTACGGCTACCCTGACGGCGCCTGGGTGCCCTATCTCACCGTCAACTACAGCTTGCAGAAGGTCGGCACGAACTGGAAGGCGGAGGGCGTGCTGCACCCGATGGAGGCGAAGGACGGCCCGCACTACGCCGACAACATCAAGATGGACGGCCCGGGCCAGTACAAGGTGACGTATCGCTTCACCTCGCCGGAATCGAATGGGTTCTACCGCCACATCGACAAGGAGACCGGCGTGCCGGCGTGGTGGGCGCCGTTCTCGCAGGATTTCACCTTTACCTACCCGCAGAAGTGATGGCCGGGGTCGATCATTCCGCGACGACCTCGTTCGGCGCGACACCCCAGATCGCCCTGCGCGGAACGTAGCCGTCGTGTTCGTCGACCTGCACGCGGCACCATGACGATCCCGCCGCGCAGTCGAGGAGGCGTCCCACCACGCCGGGCTTGAGCCACGCCGCCGGGCGGGCGTTGGCGCGCGGAGCGTGGCGCAACGGAACGGTCTTCCCCTGGACGACGAAGCTGCGTCGCCCTGACAGCAGAGCGCCCTTGATCCAGCCTTCCGTGCCGTCCGGCAGGCGGACCGCTCGCCAATCGTGGAACTCGCGGAAGATCTGCACCGGGAGATGGCGGCGGTGCAGAACCCAGTCGATCCGGTAGCGGAATCCCGGGCCACGCCGCAGGTTGACGTGGTTGGAGCGCAACGAGGCGAATCGGGGCAACGGATAGCCGGTGTAGCGCCCTTTCGTGCTGTCGCTGCGCACGATGGCGCCGTGCGCGTCCCTCGCATCATGCGCGACCGCGGCCGATGCGGCGTGCAGGCAGATGCCGGCCGCCAGCAATGCAACGGAGGCGCACGACAGTGTCCGCAATCTCAGGAGCGCGGGTCGCGGGACCGGCATCGCGCTTCTTTAACAGATGACATCAAGTAAGCAAGGCTTGTCCCTGATCCGCCCAGGTTTTATGCTCCCGTCCGAGCAAACACCCAGAACGGTCAGACGAGGATTCCGCTCCGTGGCAGGAAACCAGGGCGTTGAGCAACCTTCCTCCCGCCGCCGGGGTGTCGCGTGAAGCGGCGGCTGATCTGGGCCGCGCTCGTCGTCGCGGCCGTGTGCCATTGGATGTCGATCGCGGTCGACGCGCACGCGGCGTCACCTCGCAAGGCTGGCGCGCACGCGACGCGGCACCACAGCGCGAAGTCTCACGTTACGCATTCCCGCCGTCCGTCGGCGGCAAACACGAAGCGCCATGCCACCAAGGCGGCCTCGCGGCCGCGTCACGCGAAGGCCACGTCGCGGCATACCGCGAGACACACCGCATCGCGGCACGCCGCGAAACACACCGCATCGCGCCACGTCGCAACGCGGCACGCCGCGAAGCCGCACCGGCATCACGTCGCGGCGGCGGACAAGCCGCTCATCGTCATCGACCCTGGTCATGGCGGACGCGACCCCGGTGCGATCGGCAGATCCGGCACGCTGGAGAAAAACGTCACCCTTGCGACCGCATTGGAGCTGAAACGCCAGCTCCTCGCGACGGGAAAGTACCGCGTCGCGCTAACCCGTACCGGCGACAAATTCGTCTCGCTTGCCGGTCGGGTGGCGTTTGCCCGCAAGCATGACGCGGACCTGTTCATCGCGATCCATGCCGATTCATCGAAGAACCACAGGGCGCACGGCGCCAGCGTCTACACGCGAACCGACGATTCCGGTCGCACGAGGACGGCGCGGGTCGCGGCGACGCCGGGCAATTCCCCGGCGATCGCCAGCACTATCGCCAAATCGGACCCGGCGCCTCCGCTGGGATCGGCGTCGCTACAGGACACCATGATCGACAATCTCCAGGGCGATGTCCGGATGGTGGTCGAGCCGTCCCGCCAGGCGCATTTCTACGTGCTTCGTGCGCGCCGCATCCCGAGTGTCTTGTTGGAGATGGGCTTCCTCTCCAACCGCCAGGACGAGGCGCTGCTCAAGCGGGCGAAGCATCGCAGCGTCATCGCCCGATCGTTGCGTGACGCGATCAACGACTATTTCGCCCACCTGCAGCGGACGTGACGGCTGCGGCGACGTCGATCTCGCCCGTCATCGTCGGGTGAAAGCGGCAGAAGAACCGCACCTCGCCCGGCGTCCGCAGCACGGTGCGGCCGGTCTTGCCCGGCGCGATTACGGCGTCGAAGGCGTGATCGCGGGCGGTCGCGGTGTGGGCGACGAAATCCTCGTTCGACCATTCGACCACGTCCCCGACATGCGCCGCCTTCGGGACGCCGCTGAACGCCATGTTCTTGATCGTGACGTGCAGGGTCTCGGCGTCGGCTACGCCCGGCGATGCCGCGAGAATGAGCGCGAACGCGGCGAGAAACGTCAGGCGCATGGCTCGATTCGCTATTCTGCATTGGCGAAAGTTGCGCCGATCCGCGTCATTGCGAGGAGCGTAGCGACGCGGCAATCCAGCCGGCCACCCGCTCGGGGGCACGATGGATTGCCGCGCTTCGCTCGCAATGGCGGTCTTGGCTCGACGTGACGCAATCATGCTCTACTTCAACGTGCCGGCAAGCTGCTCGGCGTGCTGCTCGTGGCCCTGGAAGATTTTGAGCCCGGTCTGCAGCAAGCCCTTGAGTTCCGCGTTGTGCGCCGAGGGAATCAGCGTCGTCTCGAGCGCGTGGTCGACGGCCTTGTGGTAGGCGACCTCGTTATCGACGTAGGCCTTGTCGAACGCCGCGCCGTTCAGCGACGACAGTTTCGTCCGTTCCGCATCGGCCTGCTTGACCAGGGACTGACTGGTCGGGTTGTCCTCCGGCGTCACGTGGAGCTTCTTGACGAGGGCGAGGGCTTTGTCGTTCACCGCCGTATGGTCGCGCACCATGTCGTCGGCGAAATCGCGAACGTCCTTGTTGTGCGTCTTGGTCAGCGCGAGCTTCGCGTTCTTGATGTCGATGTCGCCGGCCGTGTAGGCGATGTGCGCAATCTGCGGATCGCTCGGCTTGGCGCCGGTCTGGGCGAAACCGGGCGTTGCGATGACGCCGCCGGCGAGCGCGGTCAGCGCGGCGAGACGGACGATGGTTCGGGCGGTCATGTCGGCTCCTGGGTTTCAGTGGGAAGTCTCGCCAGCACCGCTTGCGTCAGCCGCTCGCAGCGCGCGCCGCCGAAGGGAAAGACCCCGTCGAACACGGCGGCGAGCTCGGCGCCGAGGGATGCCCGCAAATGCTGGTTGGCGCGGTGCAGGCGGGTCTTGGCGGTGGCGACGGGAATGTTCAGGCTGGCGGCGGTCTCGTTGATGCTCATCTGCTCGACCATCCGCATCATGAACACGACGCGGAACGGCGCCGGCAGCGCGTCGATGGCACCTTCCACGAGGCGGCGGATCTGCGCGCGCGCTGCCACGGCCTCCGGGCTTGGGGGCGGCGCCATCGTCGCCGAACCGGGGTGATCCGGCGGCAGGGTTTCCACGATGTCGGCGAGGTCGAGGGGTGCACGCTTGGTCTCGCGCCGGCGCAGGGCCTCGTTGACGACGATGCGCGACAGCCAGGTGGCGAGGCTCGACTCGCCGCGAAACCCGTCGAGCGA
>DATIMU010000402.1:0-3143 GCA_035475015.1 Acetobacteraceae bacterium | reverse complement strand
GGCTGGCGCTGCTCAGCGAGCTTGGGGCGGCGCTCGCCCCGACCAACGATCAGGCCGAGGTGTTCGGGGCGGTCGAACGCTGCGTCGGCGTCGATCGGGCGGACCTGCCCTTCACGCTTATCTATCTCTTCGACGCCGATGCCGATCGTGCGCGATTGGTGTCCGCGACAGGCATCACGGTCGGGCACCCAGCGGCGCCGCTGGTGATCGAGGCGGCCGCCGCGAACCCGCCATGGCCCGCCGGCGAAGTGCTCGCGCGCCGGACACCCGTGATCGTCGACCAGCTCGCGACGCGCTGGGACGAGCCCCTGCCGACGGGCATCTGGAACAAGCCGCCGACCGATGCCGTCGTGCTGCCGATCGCCAGCCAGGGCCAGGAGCGGCCGGCCGGCTTCCTGGTCGCCCCGATCAATCCTTACCGGCCCTACGACGCGGAATATGCCGGGTTCCTTGATCTCCTTACCGGCCAGATTGCCTCGGGTCTTGCCAACGCCCGCGCCTACCAGGCTGAACGCAGGCGCGCCGAGGCACTGGCCGAGATCGACCGCGCCAAAACCGCGTTCTTCTCGAATGTCAGCCATGAGTTCCGCACGCCGCTCACTCTGATGCTCGGTCCGCTTGAGGAATCGCTGGCCGACGCCGACCGGCTCCGTCCCGACGAGCGCGAGCGGGTGCGGGTGGTTCATCGCAACGGCCTGCGGCTGCTGAAGCTGGTCAACTCGCTGCTCGACTTCTCGCGCATCGAGGCGGCCCGCGCCGAGGCGAGCTTCGAGCCGACCGATCTCTCCGTGCTGACCGCCGACCTCGCCAGCAACTTCCGCTCGGCTTGCGACAAGGCGGGCGTTGCCCTGGTGGTCGAATGCGAGCCGCTGCCCGAGCCGGTCTATGTCGACCGGGACATGTGGGAGAAGGTCGCGCTGAACCTGCTCTCCAACGCCTTCAAATTCACCCTCGCGGGCGCGATCCACGTCTCGCTCCGGCCCGGCGAGGGCGGCGCCGAGTTCACGGTGCGCGACACCGGCGAAGGCATTCCCGAGCACGAGCTGCCGCGGCTGTTTGAACGCTTTCACCGTGTCCCGGGCGCGCGCGGCCGCAGCTTCGAGGGGAGCGGCATCGGGCTCGCCCTGGTGCAGGAGCTGGTCAAGCTGCATGGCGGGGCGATCCGGGTGGAGAGCGAGGTCGGGCGGGGCAGCGCCTTCACGGTCCTGGTTCCGTTCGGCACGGCGCATCTGCCGCCGGACCGGATCGGCGACGAGCAGGCGATGACCCCGTCCGCCGCGCACGCCCATGTCTACGTCGAGGAGACGTTGCGTTGGCTGCCCGAGGCAGGGCCCGCCGAGGAGATCATCGAGCCAGGATCGGCGGATTTCGTCATGGCGCCGCCGGTCGGGGGCGGCGCCGAGCGGGCGCGCCTGCTGCTGGCCGACGACAATGCGGACATGCGCCAGTATGTGAGCCGGCTGCTCGGCAGGCTGCACGAGGTCGAGGCGGTGTCGGACGGACAGGCGGCACTCGAGGCGATCCGTGCCCGCCGGCCGGACCTGGTGCTGGCCGACGTGATGATGCCCCGCCTCGACGGCTTCGGCCTGCTGCGGGCCATCCGCGGCGACCCGGAGTTGAGCGATCTGCCGGTGGTCATGCTGTCCGCCCGCGCCGGGGAGGAGGCGAGCATCGAGGGCCGCTCGGCGGGGGCGGACGACTATCTGGTCAAGCCGTTCTCGGCCCGCGAGCTGATCGCGCGCATCAACACCGCGCTGACGATGGCGCGCCTGCGCCGCGAGCATACGGAATCGCTCCGGCGGCTCAACGAGATGCTGGAGGAGCGCGTCATCCAGCGCACCGTCGAGCGCGACCGGATCTGGCATTTCTCCAACGAACTGATGGCCGTCGCCGGGCTCGACGGATACCTGAAGGCCGTCAACCCCGCTTGGTCGCGCATATTGGGGCATGACGAGGCGGCGCTGCTATCGCGGCCGCTCATGGAGCTTCTGCATCCCGACGATCGCGCCGTCGCCGCCGACGTGGTCGCGATGCTCGGACGCGGCGAGAACGTCGCCCGTTTCGAGAATCGGCTGCGCCACGCGGATGGCAGCTATCGCTGGATCGCCTGGACCGCGTCGGCCGACGGCGCCGTGTTTCACGCGATCGGCCGTGACTCGACCGAGGAGCGGGAGGCCGCCGAGACGCTCGCCCGCACGGAGGCACAGCTCCGTCACGCGCAGCGGATGGAGGCGAGCGGCACCCTCACCGGCGGTGTCGCGCATGATTTCAACAACCTGCTTCAGGTCATCAGCAGCAACCTGCAGCTCCTGTCCAGGGATGTCGCGGGGAACGAGCGGGCGGAGCAGCGGTTGCGCAACGCGCTCGCCGGCGTCTCGCGCGGCTCCAAGCTATCATCCCAGCTGCTCGCCTTCGGCCGCCGTCAGCCGCTGGCACCCAAGGTGGTCAATCTCGGGCGGCTGGTGCGCGGCCTCGACGACATGCTGCGCCGCGCGCTCGGCGAGGCGGTCGAGGTGGAGACGATTATCGCCGGTGGCCTGTGGAATACCTTTGTCGATGTGGCACAGGTGGAGAACGCCTTGCTCAACCTCGCAATCAACGCGCGCGACGCGATGGAGGGGCGCGGCAAGCTCACTATCGAGGCGGGCAACGCCTGGCTCGACGAGGCCTATGCCGCCCGGCACGCCGAGGTGACGGCCGGGCAATATGTCCTGCTCGCGGTGACGGACACCGGCTGCGGGATTCCTCCCGACATCATCGAGCACGTGTTCGATCCGTTCTTCACCACCAAGCCGGAGGGCCAGGGCACCGGGCTCGGCCTCAGCATGGTGTTCGGCTTCGTCAAGCAGTCCGAGGGGCATATCAAGATCTACAGCGAGCCCGGTCAGGGGACGACGATCCGCATCTATCTGCCCCGCGCGCGCCAGGAGGAAGACATCGCGACGGACGTGGAAACCGGGCCGGTGACGGGCGGTACGGAGACCGTCCTGGTCGTCGAGGACGACGAGGACGTGCGGGTGGCGGCGATCGAGATGCTGTCGGATCTCGGCTACCGGGTGCTGCGGGCGAAGGACGCGCAGAGCGCGCTGGCCATCGTCGAGAGCGGCGTGCCGATCGACGTCCTGTTCACCGACGTTGTCATG
>DATIMU010000401.1:0-4078 GCA_035475015.1 Acetobacteraceae bacterium | reverse complement strand
GCTGCTGGCGCGGACCAGGCCGCCGGGGCGGCGGTGTGCTTCGTGGCCTAGGCGCCTCCCGGAGTTCAGTCCGCGGCCCGAGGAATCACAACAGATTCCCGCGACCGAACGTGTTTGTGGATGGAAACTAACATTGAACCTGCGAGTATCCTGATCGCGTTTGATCCTTTCGATCAGGAGATAGGCAATGCTGAAGGGTTTCAAGAACTTCCTGATGCGCGGCGACGTCATCGTCGTCGCTGTCGGACTGGTCGTGGCCTTGGCGTTCAGCAATCTTGTCAAGGCGTTCACCGACAGCATCATCAATCCGCTGATCGCGTCGGCTCAGGGCGGCGTGAAGGGCCCTGGGCTGGGCTGGCAACTCGTCAGCGGCGGCGGCGACGGCACCTACCTCAATCTCGGGGCGTTCATCTCCGCGATCATCTACTTCGTCATCTTCATGGCGGTCGTGTATTTCCTGATCGTCATGCCCTACAAGGCCGTCATGGCTCGGGTGGGCAAGACGGTGTTCGGCGACCCGCCTCCGACCAAGACGTGCCCCGCATGTTTGTCCGACGACCTGAACCCCGCCGCAAGCCGGTGCAAGCACTGCGGCTCGGACGTCGGCAAAGCTGCCGCCTGACCGCTTCGCCGTCAGCAGCCGCTTTCATCGCGTCCCGCCTGTAAGGCCCTCCACCCGATATCCTCCCGATAGAACCCCTCGGGCCAGGTGATCGCCTTCACCGCCGCGTACGCCGCATCGCGGGCGGCGCGCAGCGTGTGGGCGGTGGCGCAGACGGTCAGCGCCCGGCCGCCCACGGCCAGCAGACGGCCGTCAGGCGCGAGTTCGGTGCCCGCCTGGAACACCTGCACGCCGGGGACCGAGGCGGCCCGCTCAATCCCGACGATCTCGGTGCCGCGCACCGGCACGCCGGGATAGCCCTTGGCCGCCATCACGACGGCGATCGAGGGCGCCGGATGCCAGCGGAGGTCGAAATCGGCGAGCTCGCCGTCGCAGGCGGCGACCAGGGCGGGGAGCAGGTCGGACATCAGGCGCGGCATCAGCGCCTGGCATTCCGGGTCGCCGAAGCGGACGTTGAACTCGATCAGCACCGGGCCGCTCGCGGTGAGCATCAGCCCCGCGAACAGGATGCCGCGGAACGGCGTGCCGCGCCGGGCCAGCTCGGCCAGCGCCGGGCGGACGATGCGGGCCATCGCCTCCTCCTGCTGGTCCTCCGTGAAGCCGGGCGGCGGCGAGTAGGCGCCCATGCCGCCGGTGTTGGGGCCGGTGTCACCCTCGCCGACGCGCTTGTGGTCCTGCGCCGCGCCGAGCGGCAGCGCGTGGGTGCCGTCGCACAGCGCGAACAGCGACACCTCCTCGCCCTCCAGGCACTCCTCGATCACCACCGAGGCGCCGGCTTCGCCGAGGCTGCGCCGCTCCATCATCGCCTCGATGGCGGCTTCGGCTTCGGCCACTGTCGCGGCGACCACCACGCCCTTGCCGGCGGCGAGCCCGTCCGCCTTGACCACGATCGGCGCGCCGCGACGGCGGACGAATTCCTTGGCGGTCTCGGGATCGTCGAACCGCTCCCAGCGCGCGGTCGGGATGCCGGCCGCCTCGCAGACCTCCTTCATGAACCCCTTGCTGCCCTCGAGCCGGGCGGCGGCGGCGCTCGGGCCGCAGCAGGCGATGCCCGCCGTTTCGAGATTATCCGCGAGCCCCGCGACCAGCGGCGCCTCCGGTCCGGGCAGCACCAGATCGACGCGATTGTCGCGGGCGAAGGCGACGATCGCGGCAACATCCGTGGCGCCGATCGGGACGTTTTCGGCGACCTGCGCCGTGCCCGGGTTGCCGGGTGCGCACCACAGCTTGTCGAGCAGCGGGCTTGCCGACAGCGTCCAGCAGAGCGCGTGCTCCCGTCCGCCCGATCCGATCACCAGCACGCGCATCTCGCCACCCCTCCTTCAAGCCGGGCGGCTGGTAGCATAGGCTGCGGCGATGGACGAACTCGCCACCGCCGCCGTCACCAACCTGCCCGAATACACCGTCTCGGAAATCTCGGGGGCGGTGAAGCGAACGCTGGAGGGGGCGTTCGGTCGCGTCCGCGTGCGCGGCGAGATCACCGAGATGAAGCGCTACCCGTCGGGCCACACCTATCTCTGCCTCAAGGACGAAGGAGCGAAGATGCGAGCGGTGGTCTGGCGCTCCGCCGTGTCCCGGCTCGGCATGGCGCCGGAGAACGGCGTCGAGGTGATCGTCACCGGCCGCATCTCCTCCTACCCCGAACGCTCCGAGTACCAGCTCATCATCGAGCGGATGGAGTACGCCGGCGCCGGCGCGCTGCTGGCCCGCATCGAAATGCTGCGCGTCCGGCTCGCCGCCGAGGGGCTGTTCGACGCCGACCGCAAGCGCGCCCTGCCGATGCTGCCGCGCGTCATCGGCGTGGTGACGTCGGAGCGCGGCGCGGTGATCCAGGACATCCGCACCACGATCCTTCGCCGCTTCCCGCGCGAGATCCTGCTGTGGTCGGTGCCGGTGCAGGGCGAGGGTGCCGCGGCGCGGGTCGCGGCGGCGATCCGCGGGTTCGATGCGCTCGCCGAGGGTGGCGTGGTGCCCCGCCCCGACGTGCTGATCGTGGCGCGCGGCGGCGGCAGCCTCGAAGACCTCATGGCGTTCAACGAGGAGGAGGTGATCCGGGCGGTGGCGGCCTGCCGCATCCCGCTGATCTCCGCGGTCGGGCACGAGACCGACACCACGCTGATCGACTTCGTCTCCGACCGCCGCGCCCCCACCCCCACCGCCGCCGCCGAGCTCGCCATACCGGCGCGGGCGGATCTGGTGGCGGACATGCAGCACAAGTCGGCGCGGCTGCTGGGCGGGCTCAACCGGCTGATGCAGGAGCAGCGCCTGCGGCTCGGGCGCGCCGAGCGTGGGCTGCCGGACCTCCCTGGCCTCGTCGGCACGGTGCGGCAGCGGTTGGACGACCGGGCGGAGCGGCTGCTGCTCGCCTTGCCGAACCTGCTCGCCGCCCGCCGCGCCGCCCTGGCGCGGGCCGAGCGGGCGATGCCGGATCTGCCGGGCCAGCTCGCCGCGTCCCGCGAGCGGCTGCGGGATCGGGAGCTGCGGCTGCGGCTGGCGCTGCCCAACCTCGTCTCGGCGCGGCGGGCCGAGCTGGAGCGGCAAGGACGGCTACCCCCGCCGCATCAGGCGATCGCCGCCCGACGCGCGGCCCTCACCGTGGCGGGCGCCCATCTCGCCGGCGGGCTGCGCCACGCGGTTGCCGGAAGCCGGGTGCGGGCCGGCCGCACGCTCGCCCGGCTCACCCCCGCGCCGCTGCGCGCCGGTGTCCGCGAGGGCCGGGCGCATCTCGCCGGACTGGCCGCCCGGCTGGAGTCGGTGTCGCCCGAGGCAGTGCTGAAGCGCGGCTACGCGCTGGTGTTCGACGCCGCCGGCCACCCGCTGACCACCGCCGCCGCCGTTTCGCCCGGCGCGCGGCTGCGGCTGCAGTTCGGCGACGGCGACGTGCGTGCGACCGCCGACGGCGGCAAGCCGGCGTCACGCCAGGGCTCGCTGCCACTGTGATGTCGGCGGTCGCTTCCTGCAAAGCAGGGGAATTGTGCGATTGTGCCAAATGCCGGGAGCATAGCATGACGAACAAAGAACGGTTTCGGATGTTCTTGACAGCAGCCAAGTCTCGTTTCGAGACTGTCCAGCTAGTCGCAAATGGAACTATAAAGGAAACCAATCTCCGACTTTCAAATGTCGTCATTCCTGCGTTATGCGACTCCTTCCTATTCCTATGCACTCGCGCCAACCGCATCGCGAGAGATGCCCCAGCCGACATAGATGCGCCGGGATCAGCGCTGCACAGTTCAGCCGATTCATGCATGACGTGCGGAATATCAGGAATGTCGCCGAGCACTGGGGGGATGTGATAAACCCAAAGAAAATTAAAACGCACACGCACACTTCTCAGGGTGGTTTGAAGATAGCGGTAGATGAGACGTCATACGTGGTTCTGAATCCGGAAGAGATATACGTTGGTCCCATGAATCTCTATGATGTCTACTTATTTCTATCTGATATACTCGTGCGGAT
>DATIMU010000400.1:0-4629 GCA_035475015.1 Acetobacteraceae bacterium | reverse complement strand
GACCGGCCACTGTCCCAATCTCAGCGCGCCCGGGGAAACCATCGCCGCCATCAGGGCCTTTGTCTGACGAGGCGCCCGATGCGGGCCGCGGCCCTCTGACCGAAAGCCTGGAGGATCTCTACGAGAACGCGCCGTGCGGCTATCTGTCCCTCAAGCCCGACGGCCGCATCGTCAAGGTCAACTCGAAATGGGTCGGGTATCCTGCCGAGGAGCTTGTCGGAAAGCGCCTGCACGATCTGCTGAACGTCGCCGGACGGAACTTCTACGAGACGCATTTCGCGCCCCTGCTGCCCATGCAGGGCTTCTTCAACGAAGTTGCCCTCGACCTGATGACGCGGGAGGGCGGCCGATTGCCGGTGCTGGTCAACGCCGCCGAACGGCGGGATAGCGACGGCAGGCACCTGTTCGCGCGGCTGACCATCTTCAATGCGACCGATCGACGCCGCTACGAGCGCGAGCTGGTGGCGGCCCGAGCCGCCGCCGAAGCGGCGCAGAAGGAGTTGCAGGCGCTCAATCTCAAGGTGGAGAACGAGCTTCTCGCCGAGCAGGCCGTCCTGCTGGACGAACGCGCCACGGCGGCGCTGCGCGAGGAATTCATCGCGGTCCTGGGCCATGATCTGCGCAATCCGCTCGCGGCGATCGAAGCCGGTATGCGCCTGCTGCGCGCGACACCCCTGGATCACAAGGCCAAGCTCGTCGTCGGCATGGTGCAAGACAGCACCGCCCGGATGGCCGGGCTGATCGAGAACGTGATGGACTTCGTGCGCGTTCGCTTGGGGGGTGGGCTGAGCGTCGACCGCAGCGCCGCCGAACCGCTCGAGCCGGTGCTGCGGCAGGTGGCCTCGGAGTTGCGGATCGCCATGCCGGGCCGGGTGATCGAGGCGGATTTCGCCCTGACCGCCCCGGTGCATTGCGACCGCCGGCGCATTGGCCAGCTCGCGTCCAACCTGCTGGGCAATGCGCTGACCCACGGCGCGCCAGACCAGCCGGTCCGGATCGGCGCGACCACCGCTCGACGGGTGGTTCGAGCTGATCGTCGCCAATGCAGGCAAGCCCATACCCGCCGTGTTGCTGCAACGCATCTTCGAGCCGTTCTCGCGCGGCACCCTCCGTCCCAGCCTGCAGGGGCTGGGGCTCTACATCTCAAGCGAGATCGCCAAGGCGCACGGCGGCACGCTCTATGTCGTGTCCACGGAAGCAGAGACCCGCTTCACCTTCCGTATGCCGCTGTGAAGCCAAAACCGTAATTGCGAATCAGTCGCATTAGCGTATCATGGCCCCTCACCCGGAGAGGCCTCAGCATGGTCTGTCATTTGTCCCTCGGCCCGTCCCACCTCGCGGCCCTCATGGCGGCGCACCGGATGAGTGCGGCGCGCTCCCAGGCGCAGTTCGACGCGCTCAGGCGGTGCGATGGGTTGATCCGCCTCGATCGTCTCGTCTCCCTCACCTTGCCCGGCGACGAGCACCGCTCCACGACGCGCCGACGAGGGCCGACATGCCCGGACCGGCGCCCCGATCCTTGACTGACCGGTGTCACGCCTTCGCGGGCGACCAGCCGTACACCCGCCGTAGCGTCTCACCCATGAGCGCCGCCCGATCGGCGTCCGACAGGCGATCGGTGACGCGGAAAGCCTCGACACCTTGTTCATACGTCAGCAACGCGACCGCCCGGGTCCAGTCGGTGCCCCACATGCAGCGATCGAGGCCGAAGGCGTCGAAGATGCGGCCGAGCGGGTCCCATAGATCGTTGTAGGGAAACGGTTCGCGCGACAGCGTGCAGGCGCCGGTGATCTTGACCACGACATTGTCGTGCGCCGCCAGTTCGAGCAGCTTCGGCAGATCGGCGAATGGCTCCGCGGGGGCCGGCGGCTCGAACGGCTGTTGCAGCCCGAGATGGTCGATCACCAGCCTCGTTTCAGGATTGCGCGCGGCGAGCAGGCCGGCCTGCGGCAAGCGTCCCCAGCACAGCAGGTTGACCGGCAGGGAGTGTCGCGCGGCGGCGGCGAGGACGCGGTTGATGCCGGGGTCGGCCGCGTCGGTCGACACGCCCCGGGTCATCATGATGCGGATGGCGACCGCGCCGTCGGTCGCCGCCCAGTCGGCGATCGTGTCAGCGACGCCTGGGTCGGTCGGATCGACCGGCTTGATGAGCGCGAACCGGCCAGGATGGGCCGCGTGAACGTCGATCGCGTAGCTGGTGTCGTAGCGGTACATGGTGAACGGCGAGACCAGCAGCGCGCCGTCGACCCCCACTTCGTCCATCGCGGCCACCATGTCGCCGCCCGTAACCTCCGGCGGCCCATGCAGCACGTCGGCCCAGGGCCGGCCCGGATGGTTGCGTTCGTAAGCATGTACTTGCGCGTCGATCGTCAACATGGCCTGCGACCCTTCTTCCCGCGGGTGGTCCGACTTGACCCGATCACGCTACACCGGCGCGAGTTCGCCGGCGATGGTCGGCAGCAATTCGGCGACGGTCGGGTGGATGTGCATGGCGCGTTGCAGCACGGTGGCGGGCGCCTTCGCGTACATCAGATCGAGCACGCAATGGATCACCTCGTCGCCGCCGGGGCCCATCACCGCGGCGCCAAGAATCTCCTTGGTGTCACCATCGACCACCAGCTTCATCAGGCCTGCCGTCTCGCCCTTCTCGATGGCGCGGGCGACGTCCGCCATCTGCATCTTGCCGACCAGCACGTTTTTCCGCGTCTTGCGCGCCTCCGCCTCGGTCATGCCGGCGCGGCCCAGCGGTGGATCGGTGTAGAGCGCGTAAGCGGGAACCCGATCGCTGACACGGCGCGGATCGTTGTCGAGCAGGTTGGCGGCGACGATCTCGAAATCGTTGTACGAGGTGTGGGTGAACGCGCCGCGACGGTTGCAGTCGCCGAGCGCCCAGATGCCGGGCACGCTGGTGCGCAACTGGTCGTCCACCTCGATGTAGCCGTGCGCGTCCGTGGCGACCCCGGCCTGGTCGAGGCCGAGATCGTCGGTGTTGGGGCGGCGGCCCACCGCGAGGAGGAGATGCGAGCCGTCGAGCGTGCCGGCGCCGGAGGGGCTGTCGAAGCTCAGCGCAAAGCCGTCGCCGCGCGGCGCCACCGACAGATCGCGCGCGCCGACGCGCACCTGTACGCCCTCGCCCTCCAGAACCTCGCGGATCGCGGCGGAGACCTCCTCGTCCTCGCGCGCGATCAGCCGCGGGCCGCTCTCGAGAATGGTCACCTCGCTGCCGAAGCGGGAAAACATCTGGGCGAATTCGAGCCCGACATAGCTGCCCCCGACGATCACCAGATGCTCGGGCAACTCGTCGAGATCGAGGATCGAGCTGTTGGTGAGATAGGCGACCCGCTCAAGCCCCGGGATCGGCGGCACGCTGGCCCGGCCGCCGACATTGATGAACATGCGCTCGGCGGTGAGGAGGTCGGAACCCACCTCGACCTCGCGGGCCGAGCGGAAGCGCGCGTGGCCCTGATACACGGTGCAATTCGCGGTCTTGCGCAACGACGCCTCGGTCGCCGCCGTCCATTCGCTGACGATGGCGTCCTTGCGCGCCTTCACCCGGCGCATGTCGACGGTGACGGCGCCCTGGATCACCACGCCGAAATCCGCCGCGCGGCGCGCCATGTGCGCCGCGTAGGCGCTGGCGACCAGCGTCTTGGTCGGCGTGCAGCCGGTGTTGATACAGGTGCCGCCGAACGCGCCGCGCTCGACGATCGCGACCTTCATGCCCGCCCCGGCCAGCCGCTTGGCGAGCGGCGGCCCGGCCTGCCCGGTGCCGATCACGAGCGCATCATATCCGGCCATGCCACCCTCCGCCTGCTGTCAGCCGCCCAATCATAGCCCATCGGGCGGTTCCTCCGCCGCACCTTCCCCCATGCGCGCCACTGTGGTATGTTAATTTCCCTCACCAACTCATGAGCCCGAATCCGGGCAATCGGACCTCCCGGCCGAGCCCGGTTCCGGGCAATACGGAGGGGTGAGAGAGCCCGGATACGGGTAATCGGGCTTTGCGGATGAGCCCGGATCGGGGCGATAACGGCCGTGCCGCCCTTGAGCGCGCCACCCGATCGCGACCACAATGCGCCACGCCGCGCCTGCCCCGAGAGCCACAGCTTAGAGCCATCACCGTGAGCGACTGCCCGACCGAGAACCCCCGAGACGCGCGGCGAGACGGTTGCCGGTGAGGCCGCCCCGGGCGGCGCGCGCCACCGCGTTGCCTTCGCGCGACGAGGTGCGCCGGTTCATCGCCGGCCAGACCGGCCGGGTGGGCAAGCGGGAGATCGCCCGCGCTTTCCGGCTCGGCCCGGAGCACAGCGTCGGCCTGCGCGCGCTGCTGAAGGAATTGCAGGCCGAGGGCGCCACGGAACCCGGCGGCGCCAAGCGCTTCCGCCCCGCCGGACGGCTGCCCGAGGCGGCCATCGTGCAGATCACCGGCACCGACCCGGATGGCGACGCGCTGGCCCGGCCGGTCGGCTGGCAGGGCGACGGGCCGCCTCCGCTGGTGTTGATGGCTCCTGAACGACGTGGGCAGACGGCGCTCGCCCCGGGTCAGCGCGTGCTCGCCCGGCTGCGGCCGATCGGGCCGGGGCGCTACGAGGGCCGCACGGTCAAGCGGCTCACGGAAGAACCGGGCCG
>DATIMU010000399.1:0-1539 GCA_035475015.1 Acetobacteraceae bacterium | reverse complement strand
TGGAAGCACCTGATCCGCCGCCGGATGTTCCGCTCGGTGCTTGCGCAATGGTCCGTGGTGTTCCCGCTCGGCATGTACTGCGCGGCCACGCTGGAGCTGGAGGCGGCGTATGGGCTCGGCTTCTTGCACGCCTTGGCCCGCGCGGTGTTCTGGTTGGCGTTGCTGACCTGGTGCGTGATCGCGGCGAGCGCCGTGCGGGCGCTGGTCCGTCCGGACTGGCCGGCGCAACAGCTTCCGCGCTGACCGCGCCGGTTGCCGCGATCGGGGCCGGGTTGTAGCGTCGCGCGTCCGCGCCGATGGGAGCTGAACGCGCCGATGAGCAAGCACGTCGTGGCCGCCGCGCGGGACATCCCGCCCGGGTCGCGCAAACTGGTCATCATCAAGGGCCGCCCGATCGCCGTCTTCAACATCGGTGGCGAGTTCTTCAGCGTGCTCAACCGCTGCCCGCATCAGGGCGGACCGCTCGCACAGGGCGTGCTCGGCGGTTTGGTGGAATCGACCGAGCCGGGGCAATACCGCTTCTCGCGCGCCGGAGAAATCCTGCGCTGCCCGTGGCATGGCTGGGAGTTCGACGTGCGGACTGGCCAGTCCTGGTGCGACCCGCAAAAGGTGACGGTGCGCAGCTATCCGGTCGAAGTCGCGCCGGGGTCGAGCATCGTGGAAGGCCCGTATGTGGCGGAAACCTTCCCGGTCGCGGTCGAGGACGAATACGTCGTGGTGGAGGTCTGAGCCGATGAGCGTCGCGGACAAGGTCGTGATCGTCACCGGCGCGGCCGGCGGCATCGGGCAGGAATACGCGACCGGGCTGGCCGCCCAAGGCGCGCGCATCGTGGCCGCCGACATCGCCGATTGCGCCGCGACGGTGGCGGCGGTGCGCGGCGCCGGCGGGCGGATCGAGGCGGTGCGGCTCGACGTCACCGATGCCGGGCAGGCGGCGGCGATGGCGCAGGCGGCGCTCGATGCGTTCGGTCGTATCGACGCGCTCATCAACAACGCGGCCCTCTACGGCGCCCTGCATGGCGGGCGGTTCGACGCGATCCCCGAAGCCGAGTGGGACGCGGCGATGGCGGTCAACGTCAAGGGCATCTGGAACTGCTGCAAGGCGGTGGTCCCGGCCATGCGCAAGACCGGGGGCGGCAGCATCGTCAACATCGCCTCGCTCGCGGCGACCTACGGCACGCCGTTCGCCTTGCACTACACCACGTCGAAGGCGGCGGTGATCGGGCTGACGCGCGGCCTCGCCCGCGAGCTCGGGCGCGACAACATCAGGGTGAACGCGGTGGCGCCGAGTGCGGTGATGACCGAGGGCACGCGGAGCTTCTTCGGCGACAAGCTGGACCGCGCGCTCGACGTGGTGCGCACGATGCAGACGATCCAGCGCACCCTGGTTCCGGCCGATCTCGTGGGCACGGTCGCGTGGCTGATCGGGGACGCGAGCCGGTTCGTCACCGGCCAGACCATCGCGGTCGATGGCGGCACGGTGCTGAACTGAGCGACCGGCCGGCCGCCGCCGCGCCCGTCCGGCGCAGCGTCGGCCTC
>DATIMU010000398.1:0-5277 GCA_035475015.1 Acetobacteraceae bacterium | reverse complement strand
GCCACCGTGGCGATGCTCAGGAGTGCGAGAACGAGCGCCCGCAGACGGCGAGCCATAACCGGCGACAGTGTAAACCCATTGCCGCCCGGCCTTCACGCGGCCAGTAGCGATCAGCGGCGGCGGCCGGCGGCGCGCACGCCGCGCTTGACGCGCCGCGTGGTCTTTGCCGGTGCGCCCTTCTTCGCCGTGCGCCTATCGGCGGTGGCCGCCTTCGCGGCTGGGCGCTTCGACGTCCCTGATGCGGCCTTTTTCGCGGCCCGGCCGGTGGCGGCGGCCGCCTTTGCCGCCGGGCGCCTCGACGTGCTCGGTGTCGCGCCCGCCGCTTTGGCGCGACCGCGCCCGGCAAACATGGCTTCGGCGCCCCTCGTGAACGGCTCGACCGGCTGCGCCGGTGCGCTGCGCATCGTGCCGGGAGAGGGCGCGGCGACACCAAGCACCGAGCACGCGGTGGCGTAGAACCGCTGCCGATCGGCGAGCCCGTTCACGCCGCCATTGATCCGGCGGGTGATCAATGTAAAGGCATCGGCGTTCGCCTGATCCGCGAGATCGTTCAGGCCGTTCTTCACCCAGAAGAGCGCCGCCGTGCGGAATGCGAGCTCGGGCTTCGCCGCCTGGGCAGGATTGGCGATCAGGTCGACGCCAAGAAGCGCGCCGAAACGCTGGTAGTTGGCTCGGCCCGTCAGCTGAATCGGGCCTCGACCCTTGAACAGCCTGCCGTCACCAGCGATGGTGTTCCCAAGGGCAGTGGCGAGCGAGCTCGCTGGCTCGTAGCGTCCCTGCGCGGGGGTCGGCCCCCAGATTTCCTCCATGAAACGCAGCTGCCCGGACTCGTGGGCGATCTGCGCGAGGAACGCGGCGGCCCGGGCCGGCGTGCCGATCGCGAACTCGGCCATCGCCGCCTCCAGGAACGGCAGGACCCCCGTCCCTCGGGCGACCGGCAGGTTCGGCATGATCAGGCGCAATTGTTCGAGGGTCAACATGGCGGTGCTCCGTGGCTCGAGAAGCTGAGCCGGCCGCCATCATGACACCGAAGTGCCGCGCGTGATCGCGCTTTAGCAGGATGCTGAAAAACGCATCCTGAATGGCGAATGTCGGATGGAAGATGGCAAGACCCCAGTGCTTTTCCCATCTGCCATTTGCCATTTGACATCAGGGCGCCGGTCTCAGCGGCCTTGTTAGTGCTGGCCTGCCGCACGCGAGCCGCCGCGATCGGCCGGCGAGCGATGGGCGCGGGCGTTCTCCGGCCAACGCGCGCGAGTGGCCTGGATCTCACCGGTCAGCGCGGCCGCGCCCCAGAGTGCGAAGCCCGCCGCGCCCAGCGCGACGATGGGGCTCCGGTGCCGGAGGCGCACGGCGTCGTGCAGGTCGCTCGCGAGACGCAGCGCGACCGGTGCCGGCCCCTTGGTGCCGAGCAGCCCGACGCCGACGACCGCGTCCCGCGCGCCAAGCCAGCGCCCAACGTCTGGATCGTCGCCCAACAGGCTGGTCAAGCTCTTCGGAGCGACCAGGCCCCAGATGCCGAACGCCAGCGATCCCCAGCCAAGCAGTTGTCGGGATGTGGTCACGAAACGCATGTCCGATCGTCCAGCAATCCGGGTACCGCGGCGCGCGGTTGCGTTCAGAAGGTGACGATCGCGCGGCCGACGATCGCGCCGGCATCCAGCGCGCGGTAGGCAGCATCCGCCTCGTCAAGGGAATAACGGGTCGTGACCATCGACTCGGGCCGGATGGTTCCGAGCGCGGCGAGGCGGAGGATCTCGGGCATGTCGGTTCGGGTGCGCGCGCCGAAGCATCCGACGATGCGAAGGCTCCGCCGGACCAGGCGGGTGATCTCGAGGGCCGCGGTTGCGCGACCCGCCGCGATGCCGACGGGGACCATCCGGCCGCCATCGCGGATCATGTCGAAGGCCTGGACGAACGTCTCCGGCCGCCCGAGCGCCTCGAACGCGACGTCCACGCCGCGGCCGTCCGTCAGCTCGCGCACCCGGCCGGGGACCTCGCCCGAGCGCGCGTCGACCAGGTCGGTGGCGCCGAGCCGCCGCGCCGCCTCGAGCTTCTCGTCCTGCACATCGATTGCAATGATCTGCGCTGCGCCGAACGCCCTGGCGATCTGGATGATGTTCAGCCCGACGCCGCCCGCCGCCACCACTGCGACGCGCTCACCCGCTTCCAGCACGGCGGCGTGGCGGACCGCGCCGTACGCCGTGAACACCGCACAGCCGAAGATCGCCGATTCGGCCGGCGGCAGCCCGGCCGGTAACGGAAAGACATTCGTCGCCGGCACGACCGAGTATTCCGCGAGGCCCGCCTGCGAATACATGGAGAGTGAACGCCCATCGAGACGCCTCAGCCTCGTCGTGCCGTCGTAGAGGGTTCCCTTCAGCCGGTTCATCCCGAAGAACCGTTCGCACAGATCATCGCGTCCGACGAGGCACGGGGCGCACGTGCCGCACGGCATGATGAAGGCGGAGACCACCGGCGTGCCGACCGGCGGACCCTCAACGCCGGGCCCGAGTGCCGCGACCACTCCGGACGTCTCGTGGCCGAGCACGCATGGCGTAGGGAATGCCACTTCGGCCTTCATCACGTGCAGGTCGGTGTGACACACCCCGCAGGCGGTGTTCTTCACGAGCACCTCGCCGGCGAGCGGCTCCGGCATCGCGATCGCTTCGATCCGGAGGCCACCTGGCGCTGCGTCGAGGATCGCGGCTCTCATCGTCTGCATGCGTCAGGTCTCATCCAGATCCCCGTGTGCCGTTTCCGCCGCCGCGAGCACCGCGACGACCGACACGAGCGCCACGGCCGCCATGAAGAGGGACAGCGCCGGGCGCCCGTACCGCGCCAGCAACGCCGTGGCGATGAACGGCGACAGGCCGCCCGCGAACACCGACGCGAGCTGGGACCCGAGCGACGCGCCCGTGTAGCGGACGTGGGTCCCGAACAGCTCGGAAAAGAAAGCCGCCTGTGGTGCGTACATCGGTGCGTGCGATCCCGCCGATGCGAGCACCAGCGCCAGCCACACGAGCGGCGCGGAGCCGGTGTCGAGCAGGAGGAAGAACGGATAGGCGTACGCCACCGTGAAGAGCGCACCACCCAGATAGACCGCGCAGCGCCCCACGCGATCGGAAAGCCACCCGAAGAACGGGATGCACAGCAGTTCGACGGCCGCGGCCACCATCACGCCCGTGAGCACGATCCGGCGATCCATGCCGACGTGCTGCGTGCAGTACACGAGCACGAACACGCTGTACAGGTAGAAGACCGCGTTCTCGCCGAACCGGGCGCCCATCGCGAGCAGCACCGCGCGTGGATACTGGCGGATGACATCCAGCACCGGCGGATCGGCGGAGCGGCCCCGGCGGCGCTCGAACGCGGGCGTCTCGAGCACGCGCGACCGGATCAGCAGACCGACCCCCACGAGCAACGCGCTCGCCGCGAACGGGATCCGCCAGCCCCACGCCAGGAACTGATCCTGCGGCATGCGGGCGAAGACCGCGAACACACCGGTCGAGAGCAGCAGTCCCGCCGGCACCCCGATCTGGGGCCAGCTGCCGTAGAACCCGCGCTGCCCCGGGGGCGCGTGCTCCACGGCCATCAGCACCGCTCCACCCCACTCCCCGCCCACGCCAAACCCTTGTGCGACACGGAGCACGACGAGCAGAACCGGCGCCCATGGGCCGATGCGCGCGTACGTGGGCAGCAGTGCGATGCAGAAGGTGGCTACGCCCATGATCACGAGCGTCAGCACCAGCATCGACTTGCGTCCCAGGCGGTCGCCGTAGTGCCCGAAGACGATCCCGCCGACCGGCCGCGCCACGAACCCGACGGCATAGGTGCCGAACGCCGCCAGCGTGCCGCTCAGTGGCGAGAAGGTCGGAAAGAACAGGACGTTGAAGACCAGCGCCGCTGCCGTTCCATAGAGGAAGAAGTCGTACCACTCAATGGTCGTGCCGACGAGGCTGGCGAGCGCCACCAGCCGAACCGGGGAGGATGGCGGGTGCGCCGTGACGGGTGCGGACGGCAAGCCCGCATTGTAGTTCCGGTTGCTATAATCGCCGGGCATGCAGCGACGCGATTTCGGCACGACGGGCTTCCGGATCTCGACCATCGGCCTCGGCACCTGGGCGATCGGCGGCTGGATGTGGGGCGAGCAGGACGACGCGGCGAGCGAGGCGGCGATCCACGCCGCACTGGACCACGGCGTGAACTGGATCGATACCGCGCCGATCTACGGCGGCGGCCACTCGGAAACCATGGTGGGCCGGGCGGTCAAGGCACTGCCCGAGGCGCAACGGCCGCTGATCTTCACGAAATTCGGGCTCGGCGCCGACGTCTCGGTGAACCGGCGCGCGGCCGGGCGGGCCGACGTCCTTGGCGAGTGCGACGCGAGCTTGCGGCGGCTCGGCGTCGATCGCATCGACCTCTATCAGCTGCACTGGCCGGCGCCGGAGCCGATCGAGGAAACCGCGCGGGCCTGCGAAGACCTGCTCCGCGCGGGTAAGATCCGCGCCATCGGCGTGTCCAATTTCACCGTCGAGCAGCTCGACGCGTGGCGGGCGACCGGCGTGCCGCTCCATGCGCTGCAGTCGCCGTTCAGCATCCTCCGGCCGGCCGCGAAGGCGACCGTGATCCCGTGGTGCGCGGCACACGACACCGGTGTCATCGCGTACTCCCCTTTGTTCCGCGGCCTGCTGTTCGGCACGTGGACGAAGGACAAGACGTTCGCGCCCGACGACACCCGCGGCGCGCACAAGGACTACTCGGGCCCGCGGTTCGCGCGCCACATCGATGCGGTGCGGGAGATCACCGAGCTCGCGGTGCAGAACGGCCTCAGCTGCCCTCAGCTCTGCGTGGGGGTGCTCCTCCGCACACCCGGCCTCACCGGGTGCATCGTCGGCGCCCGTAACGCGCGGCAGGGCGCGTTGATCGCCAGCCTCGGCGTGGTCGTGACGGGCGCGCAGGCCGACGCCGTGTGGGCCATCGTGGGGCGGCTCGAGCGGGACCTCGCAACGCTGTAAGACATCGAGCGCCGGAAAGGGCTGGCCGTGACGAACAAGATCCAGGTCCAGGGTCTGCACCACATCACCATCGTCGGCTCGACGAGGCAGAGCGCGATCGACTTCTGGGAAGGCGCGCTCGGCATGCCATTCATCTTCGAGCAGCCGAACCTGGGCAAGCCAGACGAGAACCACCTCTACTTCGATCCCGGTGACGGCCGGCTGCTCACGGTGTTCACCAATGAGTCCCGCGACGATGCCCGGCGGCCGGCACCGCGCG
>DATIMU010000397.1:0-4013 GCA_035475015.1 Acetobacteraceae bacterium | reverse complement strand
CGGTCGTGCAGCGGCGGGTCGGTCTCCAGCACGAGGCTCGGCAGGCGCCAGGGCTTTTCCTTGGCGAAATCGGCGAGGCCAGCGCCGCGCGCCGAGGAGAAGGTTTGCCAGTCGTTCAGCACGGCGTGGACCTGCTCGTGGCGCGCCACCGCCAGCACGCCGTAGCGCGACAGCCGAACCACGGGGCCGGCTTCGCGCAGCTCGTCATGGATCGGGTGCGGGTTCTCGAAGAAGTCGGCGCAGAACGGGTCCGCGTCCGACACCGGCACGGCTTGCGGCACGATCACGGGTCCGCCCTGCATCACGCCGCGCCGTCGAGCAGGGCACGACCGGCCGCGGTCAGCGCCACACGGCCGCCCTCGAAGCAGACCAGTCCGTCAACCACCGCATCCTCCCAGATTTGACAGCCGCGGGCAGCTGCTCTGCCAGGTATCCATCACATCGGCCCGGCGGCGCTCAGCGGCGGATACCCAGGCGAGGAATTGCAGGGTCAAGGCATGGGAGGGCGGGGGCGCGAGTGTATCGGGCATCGCTGACTTCCCTTCCTTCAGACCGCACCAATCGCTTCTACCGGCAACGAACCGTCGAAGCGAGGGGCTAGAAAAGTATATCTCTCGAATATACCTTGACCGACAGAACGGAGGAGTTCGGCGATGCAGGTCCGGGTGAGTCGATGGGGCAACAGCGTTGGTCTGCGCATTCCCAAGGAGCTGGCCGAGCAGTTCGGCCTGGTGGACGGCACGCAAATCGAGATGCGCGCGGAGCGGGACGGCCTAATGCTCAGCCCCGCGCGCCCGCGCTTCAGGCTGGAGGATTTGCTGGAAGGCATGACGCCCGAGACCATGCACGAAGCCTTCGACTGGGGCCCTGATGTCGGTCGCGAGCGGGCCGATTAGCCCGGAACAGGCGCCCGAAGCCGGCGATCTGATCTGGGTGGATTTCGATCCCCGAATCGGCAGGGAACAGAGCGGGCGACGCCCCGCCTTGGTCATCTCGCCTTCCGCACTCTGGCTCGCATCCCGCTTCGTGATCGTGTGCCCGATTACATCGCGTGTCCGGCCGTTCGGCACCAGCGTCGTGCTGCCAGCCGGGCTCCCGGTCTCGGGCGAAATCCTGACCAGTCATGTCCGCAGCATCGACACGCTCGCCCGGTCGACCGCTCAAATAGGAGCCCGAGTGCCGGCCGCGGTCCTCGCGACAGTGCGCGGCAAGCTCGCGGCGCTGCTCGGCCTGGATTGAGCGGTTAGCGCCGGACGAAGCGCCAGTAGAGCGGCGTCCGCCCCTCGCGCAGCGCCTTGGCTTCGTAACGGGTGGGCGGCCAGCCGTCCGGGCGGCGGTCTGCCGGCGGAGGGGTGTCGAACAACACCTGCGCGGCCATCACCTCGGCGACCCAGGCCTGGTAGGTCGGGTCGTCGCTGGCGACCCGCCACTCCGCGCCCGGCTTGAGCACGCGGGCGAGTTCGGGGAGCAGCGCCGGATGGACGAAGCGGCGCTTGGCGTGGCGGGATTTGGGCCAGGGGTCGGGGAACAGGAGAAAGAGGCCGTCGAGGCAGGCGGCGGGGAGCAGGCGCAGCAAGGCGCGGGCGTCCTCGGTCCATAGGCGGAGGTTGGCCGCCACGGGCGCGGTGGCCTCGCCGCCCTCGGGCACGACGCGCGAGAGCAGCGAGCAGACGCCATTCTCGAACACCTCGCAGGCGATCAGGCCGGCTTGGGGGTGTGCGGCGACCTGCGCGAGCGCGTGCTCGCCACCGCCGAAGCCCACCTCGAGCCATAGTTCGTCAACCGGCGCCGCGAACGCGGCGCGCGGGGCGGCGGCCTGGTCGGGGAGTAGTGCCAGACGGGGCAGCGTGACGTCGAGCAACAGGCGTTGACGGGGACGCAGCGCGTGGCCGCGCGCCCGGCCGTAGAGTCGGTCGGGAGGTGGCTTGAGATTTGATATCGGAGGGTCTGGCGGCACGATGCGCCTATACGGGCGGCATTACCCCTCCCCCAACCCCCTCCCGCAAGGGGAGTGGGCTTTCTTCTCCCTCTCCCCTTGTGGGAGAGGGCCGGGGTGAGGGGTATCCGCGATCAGCGGTGGAATGCGGCCTTCAATCCGGGCACGAGGTCGGTCTTCTCCCAGGAGAAGGTTCCCCGGTCATGGTCCGGCTCGCGGCCGAAATGGCCGTAGGCGGACGTCACCGCGTAGATCGGCCGGTTGAGCTGCAGATGCTCGCGGATGCCGCGCGGCGAGAGGTCCATGAGGTCGCGCAAGGTGCGCTCGAGCCGCGTCTCGTCCACATCGCGCCCGGTGCCGTGCAGGTCGACATAGACCGAAAGCGGATGGGAGACGCCGATCGCGTAGCTGATCTGCAGCGTGCATTTGTCCGCCAGCCCGGCGGCGACCACGTTCTTCGCCAGATAGCGGCAGGCATAGGCGGCGCTGCGGTCCACCTTGGTCGGGTCCTTGCCGCTGAACGCGCCGCCGCCATGCGGGGCGGCGCCGCCATAGGTGTCAACGATGATCTTGCGCCCGGTCAGCCCGCAATCGCCGTCCGGCCCGCCGATGACGAATTTTCCCGTGGGGTTCACGTAGAACTCGCGCTCCTCGCACATCCAGCCCTTGGGCAGGCTGCTCTCGACGATCGGCCACAGCAGGCGCTTAATCTCGGCCTGCTCCAGCCGCTCCTCGTGCTGGGTCGAGACCACGACCGAGGTCGCGCCGACCGGCTTGCCGTCGACGTAGCGCAGCGTAACCTGGCTCTTGGCGTCGGGCAGCAGCCCGGCCGCGCCCTGGTCGCCGTTGCGGCGCAGCTCGCTCATCCGACGCAAGATCAGGTGGGCGTAGTAGATCGGCGCCGGCATCAGGGTCTCGGTCTCGCGGCAGGCGTAGCCGAACATGATGCCTTGGTCGCCGGCGCCCTCGTCCTTGTTGCCCTCGGCATCGACGCCCTGGGCGATGTCGGCGGATTGCGCGTGCAGATGGCACTCGATGTTCGCGCTGCGCCACGAGAACCCGGCCTGATCGTAGCCGATGTCATGGATCGCCAGGCGGACGAGATGCGCCAGCAACTCCGGCGTGACCGTCTCCGGCCCGCGCACCTCGCCGCCGAGCACCACGCGGTTGGTGGTGACGAGGGTCTCGCAGGCGACGCGGCTGTACGGGTCGGCTGTCAGGAAGGCGTCCAGCACCGTATCGCTGACCCGGTCGGCGACCTTGTCAGGGTGGCCTTCCGAGACGGATTCGGAGGTGAACAGGAACTCGCCCGTGTCGCGCATGGGTGTCGATCCTCGCTATGGCGGAGCATGGCCCGGCACGTCCGGCCGCCGCCCCGGCCGGCTGCCGGGCGCGGCGTGTGTGACGGAAATCCTTGGCGGAATCAAGCCGTGCCCGTGCTGGGCTCACAGAGCTGGTCTAAGAACGCCTTGTCCGCCTCCTGCCCCGTGGGCGCCCGCGACAGCACGCGACCCTGCAGCGGACGGAGCCGGACGCACAGCGGCACGGCTTCCTCGGGCCGAGGATCGGGAGCGTCGTGCCGGCATGGGCATGGTTCCTCTGCGTGCCGGACCGCGTCGTCGAAAGGAAGCGACGAGCGAGCCGGTTCCCGGCGCCGACGAGCAGGCCTTTCGGGCGGCAGTAGCCGATGGGATCGTCGATGCGGCGTCCGGTCGAGCGGTTCCGTACGAGGATGTCCGGCGCTGGCTCCTGTCCTGGGGCACCAAGGACGAGCTGCCCCCGCCCGTAACCCAGGAAGCCGTGCAGGTGCGCAACATCTGGCATGGCGCGCAGTCCCGACGCTAACCGGAATAGTCGCTCAACCAGCCATCCCCAGGACATCCGCCATCCCGTAAAGCCCCGCCGGGCGGTCCTTCAGCCACAAGGCGGCGCGCACCGCCCCGGTCGCGAACACCCGGCGGTCGAAGGCGCGGTGCGTGAGGGCGATGTGCTCGCTGGCGGAGGCGAAGATCAGCGTGTGCTCGCCGACCACCTGGCCGCCGCGCAGGGCGGCAAAGCCGATCGCGCCGGTGCGGCG
>DATIMU010000396.1:0-5327 GCA_035475015.1 Acetobacteraceae bacterium | reverse complement strand
GATCGCGGCGCAGCCGGCCCTGGCGCGCATCGTGACCGAGGAGGTGATGCCCGGCTCGGCCGTGACCAGCGACGCCGATCTCCTGGCCGACACGCGGTCGCGCGCGGTGGCCAATTTCCATCCGGTCGGCACCTGCCGGATGGGTCATGAGGTGGACGCCGTCGTCGATCCGCGCCTGCGTGTCCACGGTATCGAGCGGCTGCGCGTGGCCGACGCCTCGATCATGCCCTCGATCGTCGCCGGCAACACCAACGCGCCCTCCATCATGATCGGCGAAAAAGTTTCCGACATGATCCTTCAGGATGCCCGGACCGGGTGATCCCAGCCGGGCAGAACTCGCAGCCGTTGTCTTGCAAATCCCTGCGCAGAACCCCATCTCATCCCCTGAATACTGTCACGTTCCGATGAACATAGAACCGCTATTGTTGCAAAGGATCAGTCGGTTGAACTCTTTTCCTTGGACCATGACGAGAGCGGCCACAGCGCAAATCGGGTTTTTCCCGCGGGTGCCGGCTTGAGCGGCGCTGGACTGGGCGCCGAGGAGCAGTCGGGGGTGCCGACCCCGCCTCGGTGGGACCGCAACCGGGTGCTGTTCGAGATCGTCGAGGACGGCCAGCTGCTGTCCTGCGCCATCTCCAAGGAAGCGCTGCAGGACATCAGCGACCGCCGCTACGCCAAGCCGGCCGAGCTTCTGACCTGCTTCGAGCAGGTGCGGGAGCGGGTGGAACAGGTCGCGCGGGCCAAGTTCAAGATCCGGCCCGATTCGATCGACGGCCTCGTGACAATTTGGAGCGGCGACCTCGACGATCCGGAACCTGCCTGATCGAGCGAGACCGCTCGCGGGAATGCGGGTCCGCGACTCCAATATCATGTCACATTCGACGCGAATTTGTATGGTCGAGCTCGCTCGGTACCGTGTCGATTCGTGGCGAGCGCGGGTCCACGCCGCAACTTGTATTCGCCAGTGAAATGCATTATCTAGCGGAATACATTCGGGAATTGGGCATCTGGTAGACGAGCGTCGCGCGACATGCTCGCTAGCGGCGGCTGACCTGCCCGGATTTCTTGATCGTGCCGCTCTCAGATTCAGAAAAGGGGAAAATGCCGATGAGCCATGATTCCGCCAATGAAGTGCCCGAGGGCGAGACCGAAACCGTCGATGACGCCGGTGTCCGGGCGCGGCTGGCGAAAGAGGTGGCGGACTGGTCGGCGGAGCGGTCCGGCCGGGCGCGGTCCGACACGGTCGAGCTTACCCCACCCGAGGCCAAGCCCGCGCCGAAGGCGACGAAACCGGCCGTCAAGCGCGCTGCCAAGCCGGCGCAACCCAAGCTGGCATCCGCGCCGAGCAAGCCGTTCTCGATGTCCTATGACGGCGTGAGCTCGCGGGAATACATGGACCAGGTGATCGCTCGCGGCTCCCGCTGACCGGGTTGCGCGCATGGCCTGGGTGACGTTCGAGACCGGCGGCGGCGGGCTGCTCAAGGTTCAGACGCAGCACGTCGTGGCGATCTACAACGAGCAGGGCAGCGTGAAGCTGTCCACCACCGCCGGCGGCGTGCATGTCATTCCGGGCATGACCGTCCAACAGGCGGCGCACCGGGTTTCGCAGGCGGCCGAGGCCGATACGCGCGGGTCCGAATAGGCTCGCTCGCCCGCGGCCGCACGGCGCGATGCGCGACCGCAGCAGGAGAACAACATGGCCAAGCCGGAACTCGGCAGCAAGCGCGCTTGCGTGTCGTGCAGCGCGCATTTCTACGACCTCACGCGGGTGCCCGCGACGTGCCCGAAATGCGGCGCCGAACAGCCGCCCGTGCCGGTGCGTGCGGTGCGCCCGACGCGGGGGATCGCGCCGGACCGGCGCTTCCGGAAGGCCGAGCCGGCGCCGGCCGACGCCGAGGCGGAACTCGACGCGCCGCTGGTGCAGGAATCCGACGACGAGGCGGACGACGCCGCCGAGGAGAACGATGTGGCGGCCGAGGAGGACGAGGAGGAGGAGGCCGACCTCTCGACCGCGCCCCTCGGATGAGCGGCGCGCCTCCCATTCTCGCGTGACCGCGTAAGCGGGATTGGCGCCGCGCCGATCGATCCGTTACAATCCGCAAAAATTGACGTCCACGGCCGGGTTGCCGTCCGCCAATCGGATTGAAGGGGAGCCGGTGAGCATCGAAGCCGGGGAGCGCAGGCTGGCTGCCATCCTGGCGGCCGACGTCGTCGGCTACGCCCGTCAACTGGGGACGGACGAGGCCGGCACATTGGCGCGCCTGCGCCGGATGCGCCAGCAACTCGTCGATCCGCTGATCGCCTCGCATCGCGGCCGCGTCTTCAAGACGATGGGCGACGGCCTGCTGGCCGAGTTCCCCAGCGCCGTGCTGGCGCTGCGGTGCGCCATCGCCATTCAGGCCGGCCTGTCCGAAGCTCCTGCCGAGGAGGCGCAGCCGATCCGGCTGCGGATCGGCCTGCATCAGGGCGATGTCATTGTCGAGGACGGCGACCTGCTGGGCGATGGCGTGAACGTCGCCTCTCGGCTCGAGGCCCTGGCGCCGCCCGGCGGGATCTGCATTTCGGGGCGCGTGTACGAGGACGCCGCCGGCAAGATCACGCTGCGTGTGGAGGATCTCGGCGAGCAGACCCTGAAGCACATCGCGCGGCCCATGCGGGTCTATCGGATCGCCGCGCCGGAAAACACCGTGGGCTTCGTCGAGAGCGACCCGCCCGCCGCCGTGGCACCGCGCCCGCGCGATCGGCCGTCCATCGCCGTGCTGCCGTTCAGCGATGCCTCCGGGGACCCGGAGCAGCGCTACTACAGCGACGGGATCACCGAGGACATCACCACCGAGCTGTCGCGCTTCCGCGAATTGTTCGTGATCGGCCCCAATTCCAGCTTTGCCTGCGAGCCGTTCGCCGCCGACACCGATCGCGTGGGGCGCGAGCTCGGCGTGCGCTACGTGCTGGAGGGCAGCGTGCGCCGCGCCGGCAGCCGGCTGCGGATCACCGCCAAGCTCACCGACGTGCGGCAGGGCGAGCAGATCTGGGCCGACCGCCACACCGGCGCGCTCGACGACATCCTGGAGGTGCAGGAGGAGATCGCCGCGCGCATCGTGGCCAGCATCGTCCCCGAGATCCGCTACGCAGAGCAGGACCGGGCGGAGCGGCTGCCGGTCGCCGACGTGCACGCCTACGACCTGGCACTCAGGGCGCACGCGGCGATCTCGCGCGGCGTCGCGGCGAGCGATGCGGCGCTGCTCTCGGAGGGCATCGCCACCGCGCAACAGGCGATCGGGCTGGACCCGGCTTGTCGGCGGGCCTATTTCGCCTTGGCGTTCGGCCTCTGCCGGCGGGGCGCGATGGGCTATTTCGGACCGGAGGCACGCTCCGACTACGACGCCGCCGATGGCGCGGCGATGCGGCTGCGCGCCCTTGATCCGTCCAACCACCTTGCCTATGCGATCCTCGGCCATATCGCGATGCGCCGGCTGCGCCATCAGGAGGCGCTCGCCAATCTGCGACAGGCGCATCGGCTCAATCCGAACGACGTCACCACGTTGCGCTGGCTGTCCTGCGAGGAATCGAATTTCGGCCTGGCGGACAAGGCGCGCGAGCACGCGGAGCTGTCGATCAAGCTGAGCCCGCGCGATCGGCTCATCGACTTCAGCTACTGGGCCTCGGCGCTCGCCTGCTATGTCGGGGCGGACCACGCCGGCTGCATCGCCAACGCCCGCCGCGCCATCGCGCTCAACCGGCAGTTCTCCGGGCATTACCTGCTGCTCGCGGCCGGTCTCGCGGAGGCCGGCGAGGTCCGCGAGGCGCGCGCCGTCGCCAGTGAGATCGCCCGCATGGCGCCCGGCCTGCTGCAGACCCGCCTGTCGGGTACCACCTATTTCGTCGCCGAGGAGCTCAATGCGCGCTACCGCCTGGCCCTCGAGATCGCCGCCGGGCTGCGCGATCCGGCCAACATCGTGATGCCGGAGGCGGGCGCGACCTCGCCGGGCGCGAGCTTGCTGCATTGACCCGCGAGGCCCCGATCCCCCCGGTGTGGCGTCTGCAGGTGCATGAGGCGATCGGCTCGACCTCGGATCACTGCGCCGCCCTCGCCGCATCGGGTGAGCCGGGCGGCCTCGCGGTGCTGGCGCTGCGCCAGACCAGCGGCCGGGGCAGCCGAGGCCGTGGGTGGCAGTCACCCATCGGCAACTTGTCCCTATCCGTGCTGCTGCGCCCGTCGGGCACGCTCAGCGACGCCGCGGGCTGGCCGCTGCTGACCGGGATCGCGGTTGCCGACGCCGTGCGCCCGCTGCTGCCCGATGCCGGCGCGCTGACGCTCAAATGGCCCAATGACGTGCTGCTGCGCGGGCGCAAGCTGGCCGGCATCCTGATCGACACCGCACTCGATCCGGCGGGCGGCTTGCGCTGGCTCATCATCGGCATCGGCGCCAACCTTGCGGTGGCGCCCGAAGTGCCCGGCCGCGTGGCGGCGTGCCTGCCCGACGAGGGTGTCTCCCCGCCGCCTCCCGAGGCGTTCGCGCGCGACCTGCTGGAGCGGCTCTCGCATTGGCATTCGGTGCTGCTACGAGACGGTTTTTCCGCGATCCGCGAAGCCTGGCTCGCGCGGGCGCATCCGATCGGAACGGCGCTGATCGTGGCGTTCGCGGACCAGCGCATCGCGGGAGAATTCGCCGGCCTGTCGCCCGAGGGGCACCTGCTGCTGCGCACGTCCGACGGGGTGCGGACATTCTCGACCGGCGAGGTGCTGTTCAGCCCATCTTGACGATCTCCGCAGCCAGCCCGGTGTGGACCTGGCCGGCGCGGAACCGCTCGTCGGCGAGGGCGCGCAGCAGGAAGGGAAGGTTGGTCTTGAGGCCGCTGATCTCGAAGCCGGCGAGGGCGTCGGCCAGCCGCGCGATGGCGGCTGGGCGGTCGGGGCCGTGGGCAATCACTTTCGCCAGCATCGGATCGTAGAACGGCGTCACCGTGCAGCCTTCCGCGTAGCCGGTCTCGACGCGCAGCCACTCGGTCTCGCCGGGCGGGCGGAAGCGGGCGAGCGGACCGGGCGAGGGGTAGAAGGTCTTGGAATCCTCGGCGTAGACCCGCGCCTCGATGGCGTGGCCGCGCGGAGCGAGTGTCGCGGGCAGGATGTCGCCTAGGCGCTCGCCGGCGGCAGCGCGGATTTGCGCGGCAACGAGATCGACGCCGAGCAGCATCTCGGTGACGGCGTGCTCGACCTGCAGGCGGGTGTTCATCTCGAGGAAGCCGAAGCTGCCGTCGGCGCCGCGCAGCATCTCGACGGTGCCGATATTGTCGTAGCCGAGCTCGCGCAGCACCGCGACGGCGCG
>DATIMU010000395.1:0-4522 GCA_035475015.1 Acetobacteraceae bacterium | reverse complement strand
GGCCTCGGGCTCATCAAGGACCGTGCCTTCCGCATCGGCCATCTCGGCGACCTCGGCGACCTGCAGATCCTCGGCGTGCTCGGCGGCGTCGAGATGGGCCTGCGCGCCGCGGGCGTGCCGCACAAGCCGGGCGGCGTGCAGGCGGCGATGGACCATCTCGCGGGCAACGCCTGACGCCCAATCAGTTGACGCCCGATCAGCCGGCCGGCGTGTAGCGCCAGACACTCGCCGGCGGAAAATTCAGCGGCGTCCAGGCCTCCCGCTTGGCCGCGAGCCGGTGCTTGCGCCACGGCAGGGGCGACGTGGCGCAATAGCTGTAGTGCAGGAAGCCCCGCCCCGGCGCGATCGCCTCGATGCTGTCGATGAAACGTCGCTGCTCGGCTAGCGGCAGCAGCACCAGCGGAATGCCGCACACCACCGAGCCGATCCGGCCATGCCACTGGGAAGGAATGAGGCCGGGCAAAAAGCGGGCGTCGCCCTCGACCACGCTCACCCCGGGAAGCGTCCGCCGCAGATGCGCCGCCATGGTCGGCACGATCTCCAGCACGAACAGGCGCTCGGCCGGGATTCCGGCGGCGAGCAGGGCGCGGGAGATCACGCCGGTGCCGGCGCCCAGCTCCAACACCGCCTCCCCGGGTGCGCGGCGCACCTGCGTCGCCACCCGCCGGCAAAGCGCCGGCGAGGAGGGGATCACCGAGCCCATCTGCAGGGGATTGGCGAGCCAGCGGCGGAAGAACATCCAAGGGTCCGATGCCGGGGCCGGGGGCGAGGCCCCGATCCGCTCCGAGGTTCTGGGTGTGGCTGTCGATTGGCACACATTGTCCGTTGCGCGGTTCATCAATCCGTCACTCTCGTTTGCTATGGGTCGTCGGGAGGAGGCGGCTTCGGAAGCGGGCTGGCTAGCGCGACAATAGCGGTTGCGGAAGCCTGCGGTTGCGCTTCCTCCGAAGCGGTGGGACCGGTATTCTGCTTGGGTTCGCCTTGCCGCACTGAACTGCTGATGACCGGAAGGTGTGCTCATCGCGATGACCGCGCGTATCCTGATCGTCGATGATGTCCCTTCCAACACGCGGTTGCTGGAAGCCAAGCTGGCCGCCGAATATTACCAGACGGCCTCGGGACAAAACGGCTTCGAGTGCCTGCGCCTGGCCCGCTCCTGGCAGCCGGACCTGATCCTGCTCGACGTGATGATGCCGGAGATGGACGGCTACGAGTGCTGTCGGCTGCTCAAGGACGACCCGCTGACCTTGCACATTCCCGTGGTGATGGTGACGGCGCTGGGCGAGCCGAGTGAGAGGCTGCGTGGTCTCGAAGCCGGGGCGGATGATTTTCTCACCAAGCCAGTCGATTACGACACGTTGTTGGCTCGGGTTCGCAGCCTGGTCCGGCTCAAGCGGCTGCTCGACGAATGGCGTGCCCGGGGCGAGACGGCCAGGGCGCTCGGCCTCACCGGCCAGCAATCGGCGATCCCCTCCGTCGCCGGGGCGCGGGCCCTGGTGGTCGATGACTGGGATCTCGGTGCCGAGCTCGTGCAGCAGGCGCTGTCACGCGAGGGCATCGTGCCGGGCCGCGCGCGGACCGAAGCCGATGCGATCGCACTCTCGGCGGCGATCCCGTTCGACCTCATCGTGCTCAGCCTCGGCATCAGCTCGGACGACCCGCTACGGCTCGCCTCCAGCCTGCGGGCGGCGGACGCCACGCATGAGATCCCGCTCTTGCTTCTCGCCGAGGCCGAGCAGCGTGGCCGGTTGCTGCGCGGCTTCGACCTCGGCGCCAGCGACTGGCTGTTGCGGCCGGTCGACGAAAACGAGTTGCGGGCGCGGGCGCGCAATCAGATCCGGCGGAAATTCTACCAGGACCGGCTGCGGGCCGATCTCGGGCACGCGCTCGAGATGGCGCTCACCGACCCGCTCACTGGGCTGTACAATCAGCGCTATCTCCTGCGCCACCTGCGTGGGCTGCTGGAGGGGGCTCCGGGCGGCGAGATTGCCTTGCTCATGGTCGATGTCGATCATTTCAAGGCGGTCAATGACGGCTTCGGCCATGCCGCCGGCGACCGGGTGCTGAAATCCGTGGCGGAAGCCCTGCGGGGGAAAACCCGGGTGTTCGATTCGGTGGCGCGCTACGGCGGGGACGAGTTCGTCGTGGTGATGCCGGGCACCGGGCCGGCCGACGCGGCCAGTGCCGCGGAGCGTCTGCGTGGCGCGATCGAGCAGATTACCGACCCGGCGGCGGCGAACGCCCTGCCGCGGCTCAGCATCAGCATCGGCGTGGCTTGTAGCGGGGGGCGGGAGCTACCCGCCGAGACGTTGCTGAGCGAGGCCGACCACGCACTCTACGCCGCCAAGCACGGCGGCCGCAACCGGGTCGAGATGGCCTGAGAGGCGCCGGCCGCCCTACTTGATCTTGGCTTCGCGGAACGCGACGTGCTTGCGCGCGACGGGATCGTATTTCTTGAGCTCGAGCTTGCCGGTCTGGGCGCGGGCGTTCTTTTTCGTGACGTAGAAATAGCCAGTGTCGGCCGACGAGACGAGCCTGATCTGGATGGTGTTGCTCTTGGCCAAGGGATGATCCTCCGTGCGGCGGGCGAGATCCACGCCGGGCAGGCGAGGGACGAGGCCGGAAAATGCGCAACCGGAGGCCTGGCGTCAAGCTATGGCTGCGTCGGATTGGCCTGCAAGTTGAGCAAGGGTGGCAGCAGGGCGGTGGCATAGGCGCCGGGATTGCCGATCAGCGCCCGCGCCGTGGCGAGATCGCTCTCGCGGCCCTCCGAGGCGGGGCAGGTGCCGCGGATCGCCAGGATCTCCGCCACCGGCAGCGGCGCCCGGGCGCGCTCATGGCGGGCGAGTGCCGCCGCCATGGGCTGGCGCCCGGCGTCCAGCTCGGCCATCTCCCGCGCCAGCTCGCCCTCGCCGAGGCTCGTGCAGACCTGTGGCAGCACGCCGAGCCCCTGGATCGGCCAGCCGCGCGGGGCGAGGACGCGGCTCCAGGTCACGAACAGCTCGCCGCCATCCGGCAACGGGTCGATGGTCTGTACCAGGCCCTTGCCCAGCGTCGAACTGCCGATCACCACGGCACGGCCGCGATCGGCGAGTGCCGCGGCCAGGATCTCGGCGGCACTCGCGGTCCGTCCATCGACGATGACCACGACCGGAATGCCGGGCGCCATCTCGGCGCCGGTCGAACGCCAGACGCGCGAGGCCTCGGGGTCCCGCCCGGCGGTGGTCGCGACGATCCCCTCGGGCAGCAGCACGTCGGCCACCGTCACCGCCTGACGCAACAGACCGCCCCGGTTGCCGCGCAGATCGAGGATGAGCCCCTGCATCGGCCTCGATCCGTGCCCGGCGGGAGGAGCCAGGTTGCGCTCGACCTCGGCGGCGATCCGCTGGTCGGTGCGCCGGCTGAACGAGGTCACTCGGAGCAGCAGCAGGCCGCCGTAGCGTTGCGCGAACACGGTTTCCGGCGGCACCGACGCGCGCTCCATTTCGGCGCGGCGGGTTCCGCCGTTGCGGCCGCGCCACTCGATCTCGACGGTGGTGCCCTCGGGCCCGTCCATCCAGCCCGACACCGTGGCGGCGTCGCGCCCCCTGGTGGATTGGCCGTCGACCGCCAGGATGCGATCGCCCGCCCGCAGGCCGGCGTCGGCACCGGCGCCGTCGGGGATCGCGCCGATCACGATGATCGCGCTCCCCCGCCGCGCCAGGGTCAGCCCGGCACCCGCCTTGCCGCCGCGGTGCTCGCGATCCTCCCGCGCGTCGACCGGGCCGACATAGCGCGAATAGGGGTCGAGATGATTGAACATCTCGTCGAAGAAGCTCTGGATGATGCCCTCGGTCCCGGCGCGCCGCACCGCCGCCGAGACCGGCCAGGCGGCGGCGGCCATCCGCGCCGCGGCGTTGCCCCAAGCCTCGGGGGTGGCGTTCGCCGGCAGCGGATCGGCGGCGACGATGCGGTCCCGCAGGTTCAGCACCAGCCCGGTGCCGCTGACGGCGGTCCCGAGCTCCGGATCGAGCGCCGTGAGCCCGCGCAGCCCCCAGGTCGCCAGTTGCGGCACGGGTATCGGTTCCAGGATGCGGGGCGCCATGAAGGCGAGCGCGCGGGTATAGACGTCGGCCGCCAGTCGCGCGTCGAACCCCTCCGGTGGTGCGGTCTGGGCTCGGGCGGGAACGGCGGCAAGGACCAGGAGAAGGAGGGCGATCCGCCTCACCGGCCGCGCGACCGTCTGGCCGGAGGCGCCCGCTCGGCGGACCCTCCCCCCAAGATGTGGAACACCAATCCGCCCGTCACCGGGCTCGCTTCGGAGAGCCGCACCTCGACCTCCTGCGCCAGCCGGAAGGTTCGACGGCTGCGGCGGCCGGTCAGCGTCTGTGCTCGTTCGTCGTGCATCCAGAAATCGTCCGGCAGCGTCGACACCGGGACGATCCCACTCGCGCCGCTGCCGTCGACTGTTACAAAAAGCCCGAACCGCGTCACGCCGGAAATGCGCGCGGCGAAGGTCGCGCCCACTTTGTCCGCCATGTAG
>DATIMU010000394.1:0-1746 GCA_035475015.1 Acetobacteraceae bacterium | reverse complement strand
CGACGCGATCAACTTCATGGCCCGCCACGCACGCGGCCTGGTCTGCCTCGCGATGACCCGCCAGCGCGTCGAGCAGCTCGGCCTGTCGCTGATGAGCCAGTCGAACGGCACCCGCCACCAGACTGCTTTCACGGTATCCATTGAGGCGCGCGAGGGCGTCACCACGGGCATCTCGGCGGCCGACCGCGCGCACACCGTCGCCGTCGCGGTGAACCCGGAATGCGGCCGCGACGACATCGTCACCCCCGGCCATATTTTTCCCCTGGTCGCACGCGAGGGCGGCACGCTGGTGCGTGCCGGGCATACCGAGGCGGCGGTCGACATCGCGCGGCTCGCGGGCCTCAATCCGGCCGGCGTGATCTGCGAGATCATGAACGACGACGGCACGATGGCGCGGCTGCCGGACCTCGTGACCTTCGCGCAACGCCACAACCTCAAGCTCGGCACCATCGCCGACCTGATCGGCCATCGCCGGCGCACCGAGCGGCTGGTGCGGCGCATCGAGGAGGGCACCATCCAGCACGTCGCCGGCGGCGACTGGCGGGTGGAGGTCTACGCCAACAAGGTCGAGTACATGGAGCACCTCGCCCTGGTGAAGGGCGACATCTCGGACGGCGTGCCGCCGCTGGTGCGGATGCACGCGGTCGACCTGCTGGACGACATGACCGGCGGCCCGCACTGGATTCAGCTGCACGGCGCGATGCGCATGATCGCCCAGGAGGGACGCGGCGTGGTGGTGCTGATCCGCGAGCATCGCCGCACCGCGCTGTCCGAACGGGTCGGCGGAATGGCCGGGGCGACCAAGCCGCCGCGGCAGTTGCGCGATTACGGGATCGGCGCGCAGATCCTGCTCGATCTCGGGGTGAAGGACATGGTGCTTCTCTCCAACACGCGGCGGACCCTGGTGGGGCTGGAGGGCTACGGCTTGAACATCGTCGATCAGCGTCCGATCACCGACCCGCTCGAGGACGGCAACGGCCGATGAGCACGGCGGACGCACCGCTGCCGTCGGCGCCGCGCGTCGAGGGAGCGCCGCCGCATCTGCTGCTGGTGCGGGCGCCCTATTACCGGGACGTGGTGGACGGCCTCTCCGACGGCGCCGGGCGGCTGGTGCGGGACGCCGGCGGGACGTTCGAGATCCTCGACGTGGCCGGCGCCTTCGAGCTGCCCCAGGCGATCCGCATCGCGATGCGTGGCAGCCGGCGCTTCGACGGGTTCGTGGCGCTGGGCTGCATCGTCAAGGGCGAGACGGACCACTACGAATTCATCTCGCAGGCGACGATGACGGGCCTCATGCAGGTCTCGCTGCAATTCGGTATCGCTCTTGGCGCGGGATTGCTCACGGTCGACACGATCGAGCAGGCCGAGGCCCGTTCGCGGCTCGACGGGTTCAACAAGGGCGCCGAAGCCGCCGCCGCCGCGCTGCTGCAGGTCGGCGCGGCCCGACGGCTTGGCGCCTCCTGATGGGCAAGCCCGCGAGCAGGCGACCCATTCCTCCCGGGCGGCCGAGGACGGCCTCGCGGGTGGCGGCGGTGCAGGCTCTGTTCCAGAGCGAGCAGGCGCAGGACAACCCGGAATCGGTCATCGACCAGTTCGTCCGCCACCGGCTCGGCGAGCTCCCCGGCACCGGCGGCTTCGAGGAGGGCAGGGCGCCCGAGGCGCAGGTGGCGCTGTTCGCGCGGATCGTCCGAGCGGCGGTCGCGCAGCAGGACACGCTCGACCGGATGCTGGCCGAATCGCTGCCCG
>DATIMU010000393.1:0-6176 GCA_035475015.1 Acetobacteraceae bacterium | reverse complement strand
GTTCGGCTATCCCGACATGGACCATCCGGCGAACGGCTTCCGCACCCGGCGGGCCGACCTTTCCGAGGCGGTCACCTGGGTCAGGGAGTGACGGGCGCGGTGCCCAGCCGTTCGAGTTCGTCGATGAACACGCGCAGCCCGCGCTCGCGCACCTTCTCGCCGCGCAGGACGTAGCCGAGGTCGCGCGCCAGCGCGGGCCGCAGCCGCTTCAGCACGGCGCCGCGAACCGGCTGTTGGACGGCGAGCCGGGGCAGGATCGAGGCGCCGAGGCCGCTCGCGACCAACACCTTGATGGCCTCGACGCTGCCCAGCTCCATGATCGGCCGCGCCTCGATCCCGGCGCGGCGAAACCAGCCGTCCACGATGCCGCGCGTCGCACCCCGCGCCTCGTAGAGGATCAGCGGCAGGCGCCCGAGCTGGTCCGGCGCCATCGTGCCCGCGCCGCTCGCCATCCCGTCGGGCAGCAAGGCGACGAACGGATCGGACAGCAGCCGCGTCGTGCTCATCGAGCGGGCGACCGGCACCGGCAACGTCACCAGCGCGAGATCGAGTCCGCCCGCCTCGACCAGCCGCACGACCTCGTCGCTGTTGCCGATCGCGACGGTGATCTCGAGCCCCGGCATGGACCGGCGCACGGCGGCCAGCACCGGCGGCAGCAGATGGATGCAGGCGGTGGCCCCGGTGCCGAGACGGACACGCCCGACCTCGCCCGAGCGATACCCCGCGACGGCGGATGCGGCGTCCTCCGCCGCTGCCTGCGCCCGGCGCGCCGGCTCCAGCAGCGCCTGGCCCGCCGCCGTCGGCAGGAGCTTGCCTCCCGCCCGGTCCAGCAGCCGGGCACCGAGCACGCGCTCCAGCTCGCGCAGTTGCTGGCTCGCCGCCGGCTGCGTCAGGCCGAGCGACTGAGCGGCAATCGTCACGCTGCCCGTCTCGACGGCCGCGAGGAAGGTGCGGAGCTGGCGAAGCGAGGGGGTTGCCATAAGGCGATCTTATTCTGATGCACCGCATCGGAAAGTTTTTCTTCCGCCTGCCCCGGCGATCGTCGAGTTTGGGTCCATGAGTTTCGCGACCCATCATCCCGCCGCCGCAGGCCCGAGCCGATCCCGGCGCACGGTGACGCGGCGGTTTCGCCCGCGCGTCCTGGCGATCCCGGGCGGCGCGTTGCACGAAATCTTTCTCTATCTTGCCGGGTCGGAGCGGTCCCGCATCCGCCAACGCGAACGCCTCGGCGAGCTGGACGACCGGATGCTCGGTGACATCGGCTTGGCGCGCCGCGAGCGGAGACGAGGAGAGCGATGGATATAGTTGACGCCGTGACGATCCGCCCGAGCCATGACGCCGATCTTGACGCGATCGTCGCCATCTACGGCCACCATGTCCGACACGGCACGGCTTCCTTCGAGACGGAGCCCCCGCCGCCGGAGGAAATGCGCCGCCGCCGCGCCGACCTTCTGGCGCGCGGCTTTCCCTACCTCGTCGCGGAGGCGGGCGGCACCGTCCTGGGCTACGCCTATGCCGGTCCCTACCGCCCGCGCGCCGCCTATCGGGACACGGCGGAGAACTCGGTCTACCTCCGCCCGGACGCGGCGGGACAAGGGATCGGCACGCGGCTGCTCACCGCGCTGATCGCCGAGTGCGAGGCCCTCGGCTTGCGCCAGATGGTCGCGGTGGTGGGCGACAGCGCCAACCTCGCCTCCATCCGCCTGCACCAGCGCTGCGGCTTCCGCCTGGTCGGTGTGCTGGAGGCGGTCGGCTACAAGCACGGGCAATGGCTCGACAGCGTGCTGCTGCAGCGCACGCTGGGCGACGGCAGCAGCACATCGCCGCAGCGCAAGGTGGCGGAATGAATTCCGCCCTACCCTCCGCATCGTAGGGCGGACTTCAGTCCGCCTTCACCGAAGCCGCGATCTCGCCGAACAACCGCGCCGGCAGGCTGCCGCCGGTGACGCCGCGCATCGGGCGGTTGTCGTCGTTGCCGAGCCACACGCCGATCACCGTGCCGCCAACCGCGCCGATGAACCAGGCATCGCGATAATCCTGCGTCGTGCCGGTCTTGCCCGCGACCACGGCACCGGGCACGGCGGCGGCGCGGCCGCTGCCGGTCCGCACCACGGCACCCAACATCCGCGCCATCATCGCCGCCTCCTCGGGTTCGATCACCCGCTCGGGGATCGCGTGGCCGGTGGCAACCACGCGCCGGCCGCTGCGAAAGCTCTCGATCGCGTAGGGTGCCACCCGGATGCCGCCGTTGAAGAACGCGGCGTATGCGGACGAAAGCTCCAGCAGCCCGACCTCCGAGGTGCCCAATGCCAACGAGGCGTTGTTGGGAAATTGCTCGCTCATGCCGAGGCGGCGCGCCACCGCGCCCACCGCGCGCGGACCGCCGGCCTCGATCATCAGCCGCACGGCGGCGGTGTTGATCGACTGCGCCAGCGCCTCCTCGACGGTGATCTCGCCGAGATAGCGGTGCTCGAAATTGGCCGGGCTGTAGCCGCCGACGCGCACCGGGGCGTCGAGCACCATGTCGTCCGGCCGCACCCCCTTCTCCAGCGCGGCCAGCCAGACGAACGGCTTGAACGACGAGCCGGGCTGCCGGCGCGCCTGCACCGCGCGATTGAAGCCGCTCCCCCGCGCATCCCGCCCGCCGACCATCGCGCGCACCGCGCCGCTCGCCGCGTCCAGCACCACCACCGCCCCCTGCCCCACCCCGGAAGCCGCCCCCGGCCCGTCGAGCATCGCCGCGAGCCGGGTCTCGGCGACGCCCTGGATGCGGGCATCGAGCGTGGTCCGCAGGGTCGCGTCCTGGTCCCGCGGCAGCACCAAGGCCGCCTGCTCGGCCGCCCAATCGGCGTACCAGACGGCGCCCGTGGCCGGGTGCGGCGGAAACTCGATATGGGCGGCGGCGCGCTCGGCCTCGGCCGCGCTGATCGCGCCGGTCTCCGCCATCGCTTCCAGCACCTCTTTCCCCCGCGCGGCGGCGGCCGACGGGTTCACACGGGGGTTGAAGCGCGAGGGCGCGCGCGGCAGCCCGGCGATCACCGCCGCCTGCCACAGCGAGAGCCGCCGCGCCGAAACCCCGAAATAGAGCCGCGCAGCCGCGTCCACGCCCCAGGCGCCGGAGCCGAGATAGACGCGGTTCAACCAGATCTCGAGGATCTCCTTCTTGCTGAAGCTGCGCTCCAGCCACAGCGACAGCAGCACCTCCTGCACCTTTCGCCGCAGGGTCCGCGCATTGGTCAGGAACAGCGTTTTCGCGACCTGCTGCGTGATGGTCGAGCCGCCCTGCACCACGCGCCCGGCCCCGAGATTGGTCAGCATCGCCCGCCCGACGCCCATGACGTCGATTCCGGGATGCGACCAGAACCGCCGGTCCTCCACGGCGACGACCGCCGCCGGCAGATAGCGCGGCACGTCGGACAGCCGCAGCGATTCCCCCACGAGATCGCCGAACGTCGCGAACACATGCCCGGAGCGGTCCTCCAAGGTCATGCCCGGCCGCCGCGCCGCATCCAGCGCCGCCTCGGGGCGCGGCAAATCCCAGGCGAACCACAGCAGCGCCGCCGCCAGCCCGAGCGAGCCCCAGATCGTGCCGATGAAGCCCCAGCGCAGCAGCCGCCAACCGAGGGTCCGGCGGCCGGCCCGGACGGGTGCGCGGCGCGGCGCGGGGTGCTCGGGAACGGCGAGGCGCGTGGGGCGGGGCATCCGTGACCCCCTGATACCGGGCCGCCGGTTGCCGAGGCAATCGCCGTTGCGCAGACTGGGCCGGATCAGGGGGGTTCGGATGAAAGCTTTGTTCGTCGACGCCACGGCCGAACTGGACGCGATCTTCCGCCGCGTGGTCCGCGCCGACGACCCGCCGGTGGATGTGCACCAGCAGGACCACGTCACCCCCGAGGATCTTCCCGGTCTGCTCGCTGGCTACGACACGGTGCTCGACGACCGCACCCAGATGCCGACCGAGGCGATGCGACGCTGCGCCGGCCTCAAGCATGTGATCTTTCTCGGCACCGGCGCGCGCAGCTACATGCACCCCGAGGAGCTCGCCGAGGCCGGCATCACGGTCCACACGATCAAGGGCTATGGCGACGTCGCCGTCGCCGAGCACGCGATCGCCCTGATGTGGGCGGCGGCGCGCGACCTCGCGGTGATGGACCGCACGATCCGCGCCGGCGGCTGGCCGCGCACCGAGGGCGCGCAACTCGGCGGCAAGACCATCGGCCTGCTCGGCTTCGGCGGCATCGCGGCCGAGGTTGCGCGAATCGCTGGCGGCTCGGGGATGCGCGTCCTCGCCTGGAACCGGACGCCACGCAGTGCCCCCGGCGTCGAGTTCGTCCCGCTCGACCGCCTGCTCGCCGAGAGCCACGTCCTTTCGCTGCACCTGCTGCTCACCGACGAGACGCGCGGCTTCCTCGGCGCCGAGCGCATCGCCCGGCTGCGCCCCGGCGTGATCCTAGTAAACACCGCGCGCGGCGCGCTGGTCGACGAGGCGGCGATGATCGCGGCCCTGCGCTCCGGCCAGATCGGCCACGCCGGGCTCGACGTGTTCGACACGGAGCCGCTGCCCCCCGGGCACGAGCTGGCCACGCTGCCGAACGTCACCCTCTCCGCCCACAGCGCCTTCCGCACCCCCGAGGCGAGCGAGACCCTGCTCCGACGCGCGCTGGACATCGCGCGCGAGATTGCGCAAGGGTGAGCCCGCGCGACGCGGCGGAATGAATTCCGCCCTACAATTCTCGGCGTAGGGCGGAATTCATTCCGCCAACCAGCCACGCCCGCCTGGCGGAACGGTAGACGCAGCGGACTTAAAATTCGCGGCCAATGGCGTGGGGGTTCGAGTCCCCCGGCGGGCAGCATAAGCGTAGGGTGGAAGGAGCGCAGCGCATTCCACCACCCCCAGGGACACCGTATGGCAGCCTTGTCGATGTCGAAACGGCTGGTCGCGGCACTGGCGCTCTCCCTGCTCTGGGCACCCACACTCGCCCGCACCTTGCCGCTGCCGGACAGCCTCGTCGGCCTCAACAGCGATGCCGGCGCGCATATGCTGCTCGAAGCGCCGGCGCGGCAGTCGTACTGGGATCTCAGCATCCAGTTCGTCACGCAGAAGACGCAATCCTTCTGCGGCGTCGCCTCGACCGTGATGGTGCTCAACGCGCTCGGCGTGCCGGCACCCTCCACGCCGGCCTACGAGCCGTATCATGTGTACACACAGGACAATCTGCTGAACGAGCGGACCGAGGCGGTGCTGCCCGAGGCGGTGATCGCCCGGCAGGGCATGACGCTGGATCAGCTCGGCGGCCTGCTCCGGGTGTTCGGCGTGCGCGCCGAGGTACACCACGCCGGCGACCTCGACCTCGCGCAATTCCGCGCCCTCGCCGAGCACGCCCTGGCGGCCAAGGACCAGTACGTCATCGTGAACTACCTGCGCCGCGCGATGGGACAGGAGCGCGGCGGGCACATCTCGCCGCTCGCCGCCTACGACGCCACGGCCGATCGCTTTCTCATCCTTGACGTCGCGCGCTACAAATATCCGCCGGTCTGGGTGACGGCCGCCGACCTGTTCGCCGCGATGAACACACCGGACGCCGAGAACGAGGGCCGCACGCGCGGCTTCGTGGTGGTTGGTTACGCGGGAAACAAGGAGGCGGACTGAAGTCCGCCCTACGGCCCGGCGTCTCGTAGGGCGGACTTCAGTCCGCCACCTTCCAGATCAGGCAGCTCGTGCTGTCCGCCGGTGCGAACAGATCCACCCCGCAGCGACAGCGCCAGCCCACATAGTCGAAATCGCTCCCCCCGCAGGCGTAGCAGCGCAGCGGCAGCTTGGTGCGCTGGAACAGCTCGATCTCGCCCACGCTCTCGAACAACCCCATCACTTCCGTGGGCGAGAAGAAATCCGGGTGCGACAGCCTGGCCGCCGTCGCGCGGTCCAGCCCAAGGCCGGTCTCGCGGCGATGCTGCACCGCCAGCAGGACGTGCAGCGCATTCGGCGCCGGCTTCTCGCCGGCCCGGCTCTCGTGGCGCGGATGGCTGGTGCCGATGTCCTCCAGCACGTAGAGCCCGCCCGGCCGCAGCCGTGAAAACCCCTCCACGAGGCAATTGACCTGATGGCGCGGGACGTGGCTGCCGTCCTCGACGATGAGGTCCGGCCGGCCGGGCAGCCGCTCCAGCAGCGCGCCGAT